>JAFATG010000088.1 GCA_019244055.1 Acidobacteriaceae bacterium
TTACCAAGAACACGAAGGGAATTGGGACGATTTGTGTGAGCAGACCAGCAGAATCAAGCCAGAAGTTCTGGTCCTTGACTTGACTGTTCTGACATCCGAGTTGAATATCGCGATGCGGCAACTCCGGACGCATGCGCCGCGGGTAAAGGTGATCGCCCTGCATCCGACCGCCGAGCCCAAGATGATTTTGGCGGCGATGCGCTCCGGCGTGAATGAATTCTTGCATCCTCCGCTTGCAGACGCACTGGTGACCGCGCTGGAACGTCTTCTGAACGCGTCGGAGCCTGAGCATATCCCCACAACGCGAGGCAGGGTGATTGGATTTCTGTCCGCCAAGGGCGGCTGTGGGGCAACCACTCTGGCGTGCCATGTTGCATGGGAGCTTCAAAATCAAACCCGAAAGAAAGTCTTGCTCGCAGATTTGGATTTAACGTCCGGCCTCGTGGGTTTTCTCATGAAGACACCAAGTTCGTATTCGATTCTCGATGCGATCAAGAATCTTGCGCGATTGGACGAGAGTCTGTGGAAAGCGCTCGTCTCGGAATACAGGCCGAATCTCTCGGTTCTTCCGGCCTGCCCTTCGTATTCGCGCTGGGACCAGCCTGCGGAGAACGATCTGCGCCAGGTGATTCAGTTCACGCGCACGCAGCACGACTGGGTAATCCTGGATCTCGGACGGAGCCTCAACCCGATTGCGAATTCTCTGCTCGAAGAAATGGATCAGCTCTTTCTGGTTTCCACGCTGGAGGTGGTCGCGCTGCACGGGTTGAAATCTATTGTGCACGGGCTCTTTGATCAAGGCGAGAAGCTGCAGCTCATTCTGAACCGTACGCCGAAGATGATGGACATCAGCACGCAGGAGCTGGAGAAAATCCTCGGCCGCTCGCTTTACGCGGCATTGCCGAATGATTATATGAGCCTCTATCAGTCCTATTCCAATGGCAACCTGTTGAACCCGGACAATCGACTGGCGCAGCACTTTGCTCTCTTGGCGTCAAAGATCGCCGGGATGCCACCAGCTAAATCGAAGAAGAAATTTGCATTGTTTGGGTAGGAATCGATATGGTCACCACAGAAACAACACCTCTGAACGAGACGCGGTCTCCGGATACTGGCCGCGCCGCCAGCGGACTGCGTGACTCGTCCTCGAATCAATATCAGGAACTGAAATTTGCCATTCACCGGAAACTGCTGGATCGCATTAACCTGGAGGCGATCCATGCGCTCCCAGGCGAGCGCGTACGGCAGGAGATCAGGCCTGCTGTTGCGAAGCTGGTAAACGAGGAAAGGACCCCGCTCAGCCTAGCCGAGAAAGATCGCCTGATCGAAGAAGTGCTCGATGAGGTGTTTGGACTTGGGCCTCTCGAACCCCTGCTACGGGATAAGACGGTATCCGACATTTTGGTGACAACACCGCGCCTGATCTACGTCGAACGCGGCGGCCGTCTCGAAAGAACAAATATCGAGTTCAAAGACGACGCACACTTGATGCGTATTATCGAACGTGTCGTTTCGCGGGTGGGGCGCAGGATTGACGAATCATCGCCAATGGTTGACGCTCGCCTGCCTGACGGCTCTCGTGTGAATGCCGTCATTGCGCCTCTTGCTGTTGACGGACCTCTCTTGTCCATACGCCGTTTCGGCGGCGATCCGTTGCAGCCGGCCGATTTACTCCAGAAGATGTCCCTGACCGAGGGCATGCTGGAGCTTGTTAAGGGTTGTGTACGGGCAAGGCTCAACATCATCATTTCCGGTGGTACGGGCGCGGGAAAGACAACTTTCCTGAACATGCTCTCGGGTTTCATTCCAGCTCACGAGCGAATCGTGACGATTGAGGACGCGGCCGAACTGCAGTTGCGGCAAACGCACGTGGCGCGGCTCGAGACACGTCCGGCCAATATCGAAGGCAAAGGAGCGATCGTTCAGCGGCATCTGTTGATCAATGCCCTCCGCATGCGGCCAGATCGCATCATCGTCGGCGAAGTCCGCGGCGAAGAAGCGCTTGACATGCTGCAAGCCATGAACACGGGCCACGACGGATCGTTGACTACTATTCACGCCAACAGTCCGAGAGACGCCATCAGCCGGTTGGAAGTGATGATCGGCATGGCCAGCTCGAACCTGAACGTGCGGTCCATTCGGCAGCAGGTAGCTTCGGCAGTCGATTTGTTCATTCAAAATTCTCGACTGGCGGATGGTAGCCGAAAGGTGACTTACATAACCGAGTGTCTGGGAATGGAGGGTGACTTGGTTACGACGCAAGACATCTTTGTATTTGAGCGCACCGGGGTGAGCTCAGAAGGCCGCGTACAAGGGCGATTCAAGCCCACGGGTGTCCGTCCCAAGTTTAGCGATCGGTTGAAGGCCGCCGGTATTGAGCTTCCGGCGAACCTATTCCAGAGTGCCGTCGAGGTTCGCTAGAAAGATATGCTGATTGCTTTCGTTGTCTTCCTGGTGATCTTCACCATCGTAATGGGATGCGTCGGTTTAGGGCTGTACTATTTCAAATCCAAGCAGAGGCAGCAGATCAGGTCGATGCTGCGCAGGGCGGAAGAAACGCCTGCCGAACGGCGCGCCGAGCTGGTCCGGCCGGCGCAAGTCCAAGACCAGTTAACCAAGATATTGGGGCGGTTCAAGTTCATGGGGAACCTGGATCTTGTGCTGAAGCAAGCGGGGAAAAATTCCAGCGCCAGTAAACTCCTGATGCTTTCTTGTATCACTGGTGGGATAGGGCTCGTGGCCGGTTCGCGGATTCCTGTCGGGGCGCCGGAGGTCACAGCGTGTGTTGGTGCGCTCGGCGGGCTTTCTATTCCGTTGCTGCTGGTGCTTCACAAGCGCCGGAAAACATTCGCCGCCTTTGAGAAGGAACTTCCTGAAGCGCTTGATTTTCTAGCACGCTCGATGCGTGCCGGTCACGGATTCTCCATTGCCCTCGAGATGCTGGCCGCCGATGCACCGGAACCACTGGGGTCAGCGTTTCAGCAAGCCTCAAACGATCTTCAACTTGGCTCCTCTCTTGAAGTCGCGCTTGGGAAGTTGTCGGCGCTCTACCCCTTAGTCGATGTAAGCTTTTTTGTTTCCTCCGTGCTGCTACAACAAGAAACCGGAGGCAACCTCGGAGAGATCTTGAGTAAACTCGCGCAAATCATCCGTGAACGTTTTCGAATAAAGGGCCAAGTAAAGGCGGCAAGTGCTCATGGCCGCATCACCGGTCTGGTATTGGTTTTGATGCCGATCGCAGTCGCGGCATTCATCCTGTTGACTACCCCGCAATACTTGAAGGATCTGGCTGCTGACAAAATCGGCCGCGCCATGATTTATGGGGCCATCCTCGCTCAGATCGTGGGGTATTTTGTGATCCGCAAAGTGACGAATATTAAGGTCTGAATCGTGTCGGCGCTTCTAGCAGTGCTCCTGTTCCTCCTTATCGGGGGACTCATTTGCGTTTTCGGATATCTCCATTACGTTAAACCCACGCGCCTGCTGGATCAGCTCAAGAACAACACGTCGGATGTTTTACCGACCCCGCTTCGCCCAAAGCTCAATAAGACGGATCGCTCTGTGGCGCGATTCCTCGAGCCGGTCGGTAACCTCATTCCGATTTCGCCTCAGGATGCCGCTGCCGTTCGAAATGACCTTGTTGCCGCCGGTATAAGATCCAGCTCGGCGATCCCGGTGTTTCATGGGAGCAAGATCGTTTTGAGCGTGGTCCTCGTCCTACTGTCACTGGTAATGCGAGGGCATTTCAAGGGTCCGGTAGCCCCGCTCATGATGCCCATGTTCGCCGGGTTCATCGGCTACATGCTGCCGGGTGTCATTCTGAGTAGATTGATAAAGCGCCGGCGCACAGCGGTGCGCTTGTCTCTCCCCGACGTTCTCGATTTGCTGGTGATCTGTACGGAAGCTGGATGCGGTCTGGACCAGGCGCTTGTAAACGTAAGCCGCGAACTGAAAAAGGTTCACCCCGCCATTAGTGAAGAAATCGGCCTCCTGAACATGGAGATCATGGCCGGGAAGAGCAGAGCCGATGCGCTCCGAAACTTTGCCGGGCGAACCGGCGAGGATGAAATCAAAAAGCTGGTGGCCATTCTGATCCAAACAGATCGATTCGGGACGAGCGTTTCAGACGCGCTCCGCACGCAATCGGATTATCTTCGGATTCGGAGACGGCATGAAGCCGAGGAGCGTGCGGGTAAGGTCGGCGTGAAGCTGGTATTCCCCATATTCTTTTTCTGTATGCCGTCTCTGCTGGTGGTCACAGCCGGATCGGGTATGCTTGCGCTATTCCACAATCTATTCCCAGCTATGAGCGCGTTTCATTAAGAGAAATCCCGCTTCATTTTTCAAATCCAGCTAACGGATTTGGTAATTAGAGCCGATGAATCTTTATGAGGCGCTGCGAAGTTTCTAAGCTCTGACCTACTTACTAGGTGACGTAGTGTCCTCTTTAGAAGGAGAAAATCGTGAACGATGTATTGATGCAGTCCGTCATCTGGATAGGCGCGGCTTCCCTGCTCGTGCTTTACGTGAAGCGCCGGCGCAAACGCAAAATGACGCCACAGTAGGAGAGAGCCGCACGGCTGAAGTCGACAGACTTCAACGCACGCTCATCCAAGCACAGAACATCAACGGCGGTTGGGGTTACAACGGCAATAGCTGGTGGACGGAACCAACCGCCCTAGCCATCCTCGCCCTACACGCGTCCGGGTGCAAGGGAACCCCCTATGACCGAGGCTGCGGCTGGCTCGCAGCAGCACAACGCAAAGATGGAGGCTGGTCGCCACATCTCACCGTGCACGAAAGCACGTGGGTTACAAGCCTTGCCTTCCTGGCGCTCGCCGGAAGCTCCGTTCGGTTCAATGAGAAGGCGGCAATTGAATGGCTCAAACGGTCGGTGAATCAAACACTCCCGGCTTTCGAACAATTCATTTTTCGTGCCTTACAACTGAATTCCCCAAAAATGGCCGGAAGCGCACCTTGGTTCCCTGGGACCGCAGGCTGGGTCATTCCAACATCCCTGACTCTCCTAAGCCTGTCACGAGCCGCACGCGCAGCTAATGACCCCGAGCTAGTCAACACTATGACTGCGTCCCGGTCCTATCTTCTGGCGCGTCGCTGCGTCGATGGTGGGTGGAACCACGGCGGATCGAGCTACCGCAGCGAAAACGCTCGCTCTTATCCCGAGTCGACCGGATTGGCTCTTCTGGCGCTCGGTGGTGTTTCAACGACGCAGCTCACTCCTGCACTCCAGCTTGCCGAATCATTCCTCGGTTGCGCCGAATCAGCGGAGGGACTCGCCTGGCTGCAAATGGGACTGACGAAGCAAGGGAGAGCACCCACTCTAGACTCAGGACAGTTTCCCTGTCGAACCATTCGCGAGACCTCGCTGCGTTTGCTAGCCCTCACCGCAGATAGTCCGCGCAACTGCCTCATGGCCGCATGATGAACCGCCGACACTTCCTCTTGGGTTCGTTTGCGTGTCTAGCTGCTTGCCACGGCAATCGAACATCCTTACGACACTCGGTAACCATTGCTCGTGCCGCGTCCTATTCGGCTGATCTTGTTGACCTGATTCGGCGGATTCTGGTCGAGCATCGGGTCGCCGTAAAAGGCCAACGAATCCTGTTAAAGCCGAATCTCGTCGAATTCAGCTCTTCTGCTCCCATCAATACTCATCCGGTTCTGGTTGCCTCCGTCGTCGAAGCGTTCATTTCTTTAGGCGCCGCGCAGGTTTGTATCGGGGAAGGTCCGGGGCATCGCCGCATGACGCTGGACATGGCGGAGGCGGCAGGCTTCTTCCAGAGCATACCCGGTTTCGAGAAGCGGTTTACCGATCTCAACATCGACGCGGTTGTGCTCACGCGCCTGCCTCGTCCCTTCTCCTCTCTTTCTGGGCTGTACCTTCCGCAGACCGTCTTTGACTGCGATCTTGTCGTGAGCTTGCCGAAAATGAAGACCCATCACTGGACGGGTGCGACCCTCTCAATGAAAAATCTCTTTGGAATTGTTCCCGGTGCTGTGTATGGCTGGCCAAAAAACATCCTTCACTGGGCCGGAATTGACGAGTGTATAGCGGATTTGCATTTTCTTTTTCCGCGGCAGTTCTCAATTGTCGACGGAATCGAGGGAATGGAAGGAAATGGTCCGATTCTCGGTACGCCCAAATGGGCTGGCGTAGTTGTCGCCGGCTCGCACCCGCCTAGCGTCGATGCGACGTGCTGCGAGATCATGCAAATTGATCCTCGGAAAATTAAGTACTTGAAGCTAATTAGTCGACGCGATCCCGCCTGGAATATCGGTGCGAGCAGACAGATCGGCGAATCGATTGAATCCGTAGGTACCCGATTTGCTCTGCATCCGGATCTCGAGGCTCTTCGTCTGGTGGTTTGACTGACGGCGGCGGCCGAGCCTGGAACGAATAGCCTCAGCCTGAGCGACGATTAGTGCGCGTGCCGAATTCGGGAAGGAGTTGCGCCGCGGCAATCCCTGCGAATATTGTCAGGAACTTGACCACAATCAGTGTTTCCGCTACAGCCACCACGGCCCCTCGTGCTCGCTCTTTGAGCCGCCGGGCCAGTGTTGTCCGTCCTGGAGCCGGACCGATTTTCTCTAGACAGTCTCGATACAAGAGGCCAATTCCTCGTCTACTGCCAGGAAGTGGCCAATTGGAAGTGGAAATTCTCTCGGAAGAGTTAAAAACTAGGGTGGGGACCCGGTTTCGAGCCTAAATGAACATCTCTTCGTCCGAGGTCGCGTGATCAACTGTGGGCCGCCCTCCGCGCCCGAGATATTGCAGAGCCGTGCGGAACCCGCTGAGGACGCCCTGCACTTCTCGAATGGGACGAATGACACCCCTTTGAACGAAAGACACCGTCTGCGTTACTCGCGTCATGGTATCGTCAAGCACCATTTCCGCACGTTCCATTTGGACTTTTGCGCGGCCTGTGGCGTCGCTCAACAGATCGTCTACCTTGAGGAGTTGATGCTTTGTAACGCTCAGGATCTCGGAACTGGTGGCGCCGATGCTGTCGATGTGTTTTTCCACTCGTTCAGCGGCGCGCTTCGATGTTCCAATAATCTCCTGGATTTCAGGCCACGAAGCCAATAGTTTCGTCCTCACATCGCGAGCGACAAAGAATAACCCGAGCAGAGAAGCAGCCTGGATGAACAACGCGACGGCCGATATTGCGACGAAGATGATGAGAAGTATCAGGAGCGTGTTCTGGTCCATGTGGGCCTTGGCAGGTTTTGGCCGTTCGCTTAGACGGGCTCGACGCCTCCGGTGGAAGAACTGGTTGTGCCCGATCCAGCCGAAGCAGCTTTGACGTCGCTAACCGCGTCGCGATATGCTTGCTTTCCAGCCTCGACGGCAGCACCCAAGGTGTCCCGGTGTTTTGAGACCGCCGACCGGCCCTGCTCATAGAGATCGGAAGCGGATTGCTTCAGATCGTTTGCTCGCTGACGAACGTATTCGGTGCTGTCCTGGGCACGACTCTTTAGATAATCGGCGCCTTCCCCGGCTTTATCGGCCAGAAACTGCCGTGTTTCTTCGCCAGCTCGGGGAGCCCACAGGATTCCTGCCGCCACTCCGATCCCAAGCCCCAGCAGAAAATACCCAAAACCGCTTCTTTCCTCCATATTCGTCTCCTTACCAGATCAATCTTCTAAAACTTAGTGTACTCGCAGTTTACATCTTGTAGAGGATGGTACAGTAGCAAACGTTTCCAGCAGGATGGCTATTCGAAAAACACCACAGAAGCTCGATGAGAACGCGTTATGGGAGTATGCCCTCCGGCTGGTTGCGCGCCGTTCGCATTCGATTAGTGAGCTGAAAACGAAGCTTTCGATTCGCGCGCATTCGACACAGGCCGTGAATGCCACGATCGTGAAATTAGGGGAATACGGGCTAGCAGACGACGCGAAATTCGCAGAAACGTTCGCCGGATCGCGACTACAGAATCAAGGCTTCGGGCGTTCTCGAGTCCTGCGGGATTTGGGGGCACGGCGCGTTTCTCAATCCCTTGCTAGTCAAGCCGTCGAGAAGACGTTTGCCGGAACGGACGAGACTAAGTTGATTGAGCGTTATTTAACGCGAAAGTATCGCGGGAAGGATTTGGCCGCCTTCCTTCAAGCGGAAAAAAATCTTGCGGCAGCTTACCGCCGATTGCGGAACGCAGGTTTTTCGAGCGGAGCATCGTTGAAGGTTCTCAAGCGGTTCTCTCAGCTTCCCGACAACTTCGAGGATCCGGAGAGCTCAGAAGAATATTCGCTGGAGTAGGGTCAAAACTTCACCTGAGGAACTTTCTTCTCCTCTTCGGTAGTTTTGAAATACGCATCGTCCCGCTGAAATCCGAACAATCCCGCCGCGATATTGCTTGGGAATTTCTCAATATTGGTGTTATATCTCTTGATCGCTTCGTTGTAATCTCGACGATCCACGGCGATCCGATTCTCAGTTCCTTCGAGAGAATCTTGCAAGCGCAGAAAGTTCTCATTCGATTTCAGTTGTGGATAGTTCTCGGAAAGCACGAGCAGACGGCCTATCGCTCCGCTTAATTGATTATTGGCGTTGATCTCTTCCTGTTTGCTGCGGGCGCCGAGCAGCGACGCCCGAGCACTGGTGATCTCTCCTATCACGGTCTGCTCCTGTTTCGCGTAGCCCTTCACGGTTTCGACCAGGTTCGGAATCAAGTCCGCGCGGCGCTTCATATCGTTGTCGACTTGCGCCCAGCGAGCGTCAATATCGTTCTTCTGTGTGACGAACTGGTTCCGCGCACTCACCAACTGGCCGCCAAAGATCACTACGACCAGCACAATAACGACGAGAACAATGATGACGCCCTTCATTTGTTAAACCGATCCCCTTTCAGCCGCAGCTACGGGCATGGTGTCCACAAAACGTATTAGCTCGTCAAATTCGCGCAGATATCGCTCAAGTAACAACAGTGCATTCGCCGGCTTCCTCTTTTCCGCTCGAATCCCTAGTATCTCACTGGCGGCACTCCAGGCGTGCCCGGTGGCGGTCCTCAAAGCGGCGACGACTTCCTCTTTCTTCCAACGTGGCGGATCGCCATTCAGAATGAGAGCATGCCGCCCCAAGACACAGAACGTCGAGATTGATTCGCTCAGCAGTGCGGTAAGCCGTTCGGGACTCGACAGCACACTTGCCGCGTGCTGACGCAACCGGATTTGTTTTGCCCGCAGTTCGTGCTCCACTTGGGCCCGGTAAAACGACCTGTCGACGACGAGATCACGAATTACGTCACTCCCGTACAGAACACGGCGATGCTCCTGCATATCGCGAAACTCCATCGGGAAGCAATCGGTGGATGCTTTTACTTCCTCCTCGGTCAAAAGCAGGGGAGATGGATTACCGCGCCCGCGCCACCAGCGAATAATAGGCTCTGCGGCGCCCAGTTCCGCGGGAGTGAGCTGGTTCAAGACGCATAAGATATTCAGATCGGAGGTGGTCTCATCCCAGTCGCCCATGGTTGCCGAGCCATACAGAATGGCCGAGACGAGTTTCCCACCAAAGGCTGTTCTCAATCGTTCCACCAACTCTCGGAGTTGTTGTTCCATCTGGTGCTCCTGTTTCGAATCCCTACCAGTTGCTGCTTGCGCCACCACCGCCGAAATCACCTCCCCCAAAGCCGCCGAATCCGCCGCCGCCACCTGAACCGCCGCCGAATCCGCCACCGCCCCAGCCTCCGTAATCCCGGCGCCTTCCGCCGAGAAGATTGCCTAATATCATGCCGGTCAAGAAACCACCACCACCGCCGCCATAAGGACCCCCTCGTCTCCCTCGCCGACTCAGAAGCCAGAACAGGAAGAAAATCCCTAACACAATCAGGAAGCCTGGAACTCCGCTTCCTCTTTCATGAACCGGTCGAGTGGTCCGTGGCTGTGGAAGCTGATCGAAAAAGCGACGCCCTTGCCTTGCGCGATCTGTGCTGCCATGGATCTTGCCGCCATTATCAAAGCGGCACCATAATCTTCCGCCTGCAAATCCGGCCGCATGCTGCGGAGCGTACTGCCTGCGAACCCATCCGTGATGTAAGGCTCGATGCCGCGCCCCGTTTCGATATCACTCTTGCGATCCTTGATCGCGAGAAGCAGGAGAACCCCTTGATTGCCCTTTTGCGGGCCGACGCCCCAAGTGCGCGCGAGATCCAGCGCGAAATCGCGGATGGGCTGATCGCCGATGGTGTCGATGGTTACAAATGCAAACTGAACCCCGAGTTGTTGCTCCACTTTCGTACAGAAGTCTTCAAGGGTACTTTTCGCTTCGGGGTCGACTACGTGGGCCAGATCGCTTACGTATCCGCTTGGTTTGGGCAGGTCTTTCGGGTCTACGCTACCGCGCAGGGAAAGGCAGACGGCGCTAAGTACACACAACCAGAGGCAAAGCCGTACAAGAATCCTCGGCAGACGAGTTTCCATGAACAGAGATGAGCTTAACAATAGAAGACGAAGATCTCCCAGACCAGTTCTCTTATTAATGGGCACACCGGTTAACGAGTAAAGGAAGAATTTCAGCCGCCGGTCCTGTGAGCGCGAGGTCAACTGAATCAGACATCGCCGTTCTTTCCGTGTTCACTTCGATTACGCGCGCGTTCGTTTCTCGCGCGAGGGGCACTAAACCAGCCGCCGGATACACAATTGCGGACGTTCCTACAACCAGCATGACGTCGCATTGCGAGATCGCGCATTCGGCGGAGTGCCAGACAGACATCGGAAGCGCCTCGCCGAACCAGACGACACCAGGCCGGACGATTCCGCCGCATTTGCAGCGGGGCGGGCAAGGAATTGGAACCCGCCGGTCTTCCCACTCATCTCTGCACTTCGTACACCGAACGCGCCAGATACTGCCATGAACCTCCAGCACAGAGGCGCTCCCAGCTTGGCGGTGCAGTCCGTCGACGTTCTGCGTAATAACAGTAAGGGCGGAGAAGTGTTGCTCTAAGATCACCAGTGCTTCGTGACCCGCATTTGGCTTCGCTTCGTTGATTAATCTGCGACGCCAGTCATACCATTCCCAAACCAATTCCGGGTTGCTCTCAAATGCCTCGGGAGTGGCCAATTGTTCCGGCCGAAAATTCTTCCATAGACCGCCCGCTCCGCGGAAGGTTGGGATACCGCTCTCTGCCGATATTCCCGCACCGGTCAGCACGGCGAGGCTTCTGGCGGAGCGCAGCAGTGCTGCAGCTTGCTGCAATACCGGCTCGCGGACCAACAAGTTATTCATTGTCAGCGCCGCCGTGCGCGGTCGTGGCCTCCGCCAACACAGGTTCAGCTAATTGAGGGGCTAACCTGTCCATCTGCCGCAAGCTCGGGAACAGCCACGCCCACAGGCCGACGACCACAATTGTCCCCAGACCGCCGAGCACAACGGCCGGAACCGTTCCAAACCAATGAGCCGTAATCCCCGATTCGAATGCCCCGAATTCGTTGGAAGCGCCGACAAACAACATGTTGACGGCGCTCACCCGGCCGCGCATCTGATCAGGCGTCCCGAGTTGAATCATCGTCGATCGGACAATCACGCTGACGGTATCCGTTGCGCCGGTGAGAAACAGCATTGTCAGAGATAACCAAATGTTATGGGATATCCCGAAAACCACAGTGGCAAGTCCGAAGCCGAAAACGCACCATAGCATCGACGCGCCGGCTTTCTGGCGCAAGGGCCAGCGTGCGACAGCAAGGCTGGTGAGCACAGCTCCAATGCCGGGCGCGCTGCGCAGAATGCCCAGACCGGAGGCTCCCACCTTCAAGATTTCTCTCGCATATACGGGAAGCAATGCTACCGCGCCGCCCAGTAGAACGGCAAAGAGATCAAGCGAAATAGCGCCGAGGATGACTTTGTTTTCCCATATGTAGCGCAAGCCTTCGAGCACTAATCGCCTCGACGCTGCCGATTGCACAACGCCGTTTAGCTTTACTATCGAGATGAGAACGAACGCAGCGAAATAGGCCAGCGCGGCGAAGCTGTACACAATGACTGGGCTGCCGGTAAAACCATACAGCAAGCCGCCGATCATCGGTCCGGCGATGGTTGCGGTTTGAAATATCGACGACGCCCAGGCCACAGCGTTTGGAAAATGGCGCGCTTCCACCAGCAACGGGACAAACGCCTGAGTGGCGGGTGCACTGAAGGCGCGCACTGTCCCGTTTAGCAGAAGCACAAAATAGATCGGGTACGGCGATGTCACTTTCTGAAGCGCGGCGGCCAGAAGCAGGACAGAACAGAGTGAGAATGCAGCGAAGCACAGCCTCACAATGCGTTGCCGTGGAATCCGGTCGGCCGTGTGTCCGGCGATAAGGAAAAGGCAGATGCCAGGAAGGAATTGGGCCAGTCCAACTAAGCCGAGGTCGAGAGGGCGATGTGTAATCTCGTAGACCTGCCAACCAACAGCAACCGACTGCATTTCCGACGAAATCGTCGTCAAAAACCGGGCCATCATGTAGAACCGGAAATTCGAGTAACGAAATGCAACCAGAGACGAAGACTCGGATGACGATCGATTCATTCGCGTCCTTCTCAGTCTCCCAGAAGGCAGAATTTCATTGCGGCATGCTAATGAGAATGATCAAGTTCCCGGCAGTACGCACGATCCTTCTGATCGTCGCTTCAGTCACCGTTTCGAATGCGCAAGACTCACCGGCTGAACTGCACGATCTGGCGCACCAATATTACGAATGGCGTACGCACGAATTCCCGGTTGAAAGCAGCTCCGAGGGGTTGCACACCTGGGACGCGAGGCTAACCGACGAATCAAGCGATGCAATTCAACGGCGGAACCGGCACATTCATGAACTGCTCGAGCGGGTTCGCGCCATGCGTTCCGAGGGTTGGTCAAAGAATGACCAAATCGATCAGGCACTTTTTCGGACGCAGCTCGAAGAGCCCGATTTCAATGCGCGCGTGCTTCAGCCATACGAAAACAATCCACTCTATTACGTCAGCGAATGCAGCAACGGAATTTTTTCGCTTGTGAAGAAGGAATATGCGCCTCACCACGACCGTGCCCTGGCAGCAACAGAGCGCCTACGAGCCATCCCGGAACTCACGAAACAAGCCAAAGCCAATCTCACTCACCCGGTCAGGCTCTACGCTCAACTGGCGATCGCATCGGCTCGCTCTATTGATCCGCTTTTCACCACTAGCTTGATGAGTCTTGCGGATGGCCTGAACCCGGCCGAGCGCGCGAAACTGGAGCTGGCGCGCGATCAGGCGCTCGAAGCCATTCATTCGTTTGCCGATTACCTGCAGACCCACTTAAGCACCATGCCGCCGTATCAGGCCATGGGTGTCGCGAATTATGAATACTATCTTCGCCATGTCTATCTCTTGCCAATGGATGCAACGCAATTGGACATGCTGGGGCAAGCGGAATTAGCCCGGTATCGCGGGCTGGAAGCCTTACTGCCTAACCCGGATATGGCGAATCCGAATCCGGCGCGCGCAAAGCACGTGCCGCAGAACCAGGAGGAATTCCTCGAAGCGTACGAGAGCCGGTTAGGCGATGTTCTGAGCTTTCTCAGAGATCAAAACCTGATCACGATTCCACCTTACATAGGCGCTTTCCATATACGGCAACTACCGGAGGCATTCAAGCCTACTTATCCGGGCGGCTTTATGAATCCTCCCGGAGTTTACGATCAGGACAACAGCGGCTTCTATTTCATTCCCACGTATTCACCTATGAGCGGAAATTTCTACATCCGCGCAGCGATTGAAGAGCCTCGGCCCCTCCTTGGCCACGAAGGCATCCCGGGCCATTTTCTTCAACTTTCGATCTCTAACCACCTCGAGGACGAGATTCGCCGGCATCAAGGCGACGGTGTGTTCACTGAGGGATGGGCACTTTACACCGAGGAAATGTTGCTGCGGCGTGGTTTTTACCCGCCTGGTTCGGCCGCTGAAGGCCAAATCCTGCGGCTCTCGCGATATCGGGCTGCTCGCGTTGGTGTCGACGTGAATCTGAATACGGGCCGGTGGACTTTCGAACAGGCAGTTAAATACTTCATGGATGAGGGTGGCCTCGATAAGGAAGCCGCTACGGGAGAGGCAGCAGGCGCAGCGAGTATCCCTACGCAAAAAATGACTTACATCACCGGCAAATTCGAAATCATGCGGCTGCTTGGAAGATATCGCGATCGCATGGGTGATCAATTCTCGCTCAAACAGTTTCATGATGACTTATTACGCAACGGCAGCTTGCCTCTTTCGATCGAATCTTGGATTCTGCTCGATGATAGATCGGACTTAGACCGGGCGCTGACGGATTGAAACCACTTCGTGGGGTAAACTTCCTTTAGCGCCATGAACCCGAAGCAACATTTGGTATGCGGGCGGGCTTGCGTGTACTTGAGAGGTAAAACATGCCTGTGGATCAATTCGATCGACGAGATTTTCTAAAGCGTACGGGCGCCTTGACTACGGGCGTTGCACTCGCAAATAAAGCATTCGCGAAAGCCACAAACAAAATGAATCCAGCGCGTGTCATCGGCGCGAACGATCGCATCAACATCGGCTTGGTGGGATGCGGTGGACGTGGACGCGGCGATGCCCATTCCTTCGCAAAATACGCCGAGGACAACAACAACGCGTGTCAGATCATCGCCGTGTGCGATGTGTATGAGAAACGCAAGCGTCAGCAGGCGGAACGCTACAAGGTGAAGGGTTTCTCAGACTATCGTGAGCTGCTGGCACTGCCCGACCTCGACGCGGTGATCGTTGCCACCCCCGATCACTGGCACGCGCGCATTGCTCTCGCCGCAATGGATCAGGGTAAAGACGTCTATCTCGAGAAGCCGATGTGCCACACGATTAAGGAAGCCAAAGAACTGGTGGACACGGCTCGCGAGACGAAGCGGGTTGTGCAGGTCGGATCCCAAACCACGTCGGCTGATCAGTGGTGGAAAGCGAAAAAGGCGATCGCCGACGGCATGATCGGCAAGATGATCATGAGCCAGGGTTCGTATCATCGGAATTCCATCGAAGGCGAGTGGAACTGGCCGATCGATGCGAACGCCGGACCAAACGGGAAAGGCGACGATTACATCGATTGGGACATGTGGCTTGGTCCGGCGCCCAAGCGGCCCTATGATGCGGATCGTTTTTTCCGTTTCCGCAAGTACTGGGACTATTCGGGCGGCATCGCGACCGATTTGTTCTTCCACGTCGTTGCACCGATGAACATCTGCTGGGATAAACCGCAATTCCCGGCGAAGGTAATGGCTTCCGGCGGCAAGTATGCGTTCCCGAATGACCGCGAAGTGCCCGACACGTTCCACCTGCTTGCTGAGTACCCGGAGGGCCACTCACTCGTCCTGAGCTCGTCAATGGGGAATTCGCAACACATTCCCGGTCTGATCCGCGGACACGAAGGCACCATCATTATGGTGGAGCACGGCAAGTTCGAGGAGCCGACCCCAAATATTATAGTGCGGCCGGAGATCGTCGAATTGCCTGATCAGAACAACACAGACTCAAGGAAGGAGGGCACCTTCCCGGGTTACAAATTCGGATCGGAAGAAATCAAGATTCCGGTCGAGCAGTACGACATGATGCAAGCGCACATAGCCAACTTCTTGCAGTGCATGCGCAGCAGACAGAAGCCGCACCTGGATGTCGAAACCGCCGCTCACGCGCAGGTCCTGATCAGCTTGGCAGTGGACTCCTATCGCGAAGGCCGCGTGAAATATTGGGATGAGAAGAATTGGAAGGGCGTCGAAAAGCCTGTGAAGGCTTAGCGGCGTTTCCGTGCGAGAAGCTTAATCGAAAATTTCGGAGAAGGGGATTTCGATGGCTGTGCCGTCCAGCTTCACGGATCCGTGTGCCTGCTCCATGCCGGTCTTGCGATAGATCCAGACCGTTTTGTCGGCCGGATCAACCACCCAGACGACCGGCACTCCAAAATCCAAGTATTCCTGCACGCGCGCATTCACACGAGAGATCCGGTCCTCCGGCGACAGAATCTCGACGCATAAGAGCGGGGGTTTCGTCAGTACCTGTTCGTCAGGCTTGCCGCGCGTGACAAGCACATCTGGAATGCGGTACTTGCCGGGGCGCAAACGCATCCTAAGCTCGGGAACGGGCGCTAAGCCTGTTCGTTTATATAGATTAAGAAAATATCCAGTCAATTTTCCCTGGATCCAAGCGTGATCTAACTCTCCCAAATTGCGCTCCTCGACAACGCCGTCCACGTAGTCGCAATCCGGACGGTATACCGTTTTCAAGTACTCTTCCACTGAAATCTGTGTTGAGGCAGCCATTACGACCTCAGTATGGCATCGAAATGGCTTCTATTGCTCGTTGAGCCGGATACCCAATTCACGCAACTGCCGTTCGGGAACCGCGGACGGCGCATCGCACATCAGATCGGTTGCTTTGGCAGTTTTTGGGAACGGAATAACCTCACGAATGGAACTTTCTCCAGCGAGGATCATCACCAAGCGATCGAGTCCCAGCGCAATCCCGCCGTGCGGGGGCGCACCGTATTCCAGCGCTTCCAAGAGGAATCCAAAACGCCGCTTGGCCTCCTCTTCCGTGAACCCAAGCGCAGCGAATACCTTCGCTTGTACATCACGGCGATGAATACGAATAGACCCAGATCCGAGCTCGATACCGTTCAGCACAAGGTCGTACGATTTCGCCCGGCAATGGCCCGGATCACTCGTTAACCTATCGAGGTCGGCATCGTGCACCGACGTGAACGGATGATGAGCAGCATTCCACTTGCGCTCGTCTTCATCCCACTCAAACATAGGGAAATCGATTACCCAGAGAAATTTGAACGTTTTGAGATCGAGCAGTTTGTGCCGGTCGTTGTATTTCTGCGCAATATGCAGCCGCAATTGACCGCAAGCCTGAAGCACGGTATTTTCGGGCAAAGCTCCTTTCGGCACTCCCGCCCATCCCGCCAATATGAGCAGATCTTCCGGGCCGGGCTTTACGCGATCCCGAACAGCGGCCATTGCGTCCGGATAATCTCGGTCGAGCCGCTTCACGTCATCGAACACTCGTAACCCGCGTTCCTGTCCGACAGATTTGATTTCATCCCGCTCCTTGCGGCTAAGCTGGCCAACACCCGGAATGTGAATAGCCACCAGCGGCAATCCTTCGGTTCCCAGAGTACCCGGAGCGAAGAGGTCCTCTACGCAGTAGAAAGGCGGGATTCGCAAATCCGGTTTGTCACTTCCGTACGAGCGCATCGCCTCGGCATAGGTAATTCGCGGGATCTCCTCCTCCACAGCCGCGCCTGCCGCTTCACAGACCCTCCAGATCAGCGGCTCGATGACTTCGAAAATTTGCTCCTCCTGCGGGAAGGACATCTCGAGATCGATCTGAGTGAACTCTGGCTGGCGATCGGCGCGCAGGTCCTCATCGCGGAAACAACGGACAATCTGGAAATACCGTTCGTATCCGCTCACCATGAGGAGCTGCTTAAAAATCTGCGGCGATTGCGGTAAAGCATAGAAACTTCCCGGTTGCACGCGGCTGGGAACGAGATAATCACGTGCGCCTTCTGGCGTGGACCGCGTCATGTATGGAGTTTCAATCTCGAGAAACCCCTGCTCTGATAAGGCCTGCCGGACTGCGAACGCAACCTTAGAGCGCATGATGATATTGCGCTGCATGTGCGGCCGTCGCAGGTCTACGTAACGGTATTTCAGCCGCACCTCTTCTTTCACGTCAACGTTCTCCTCCAGGGGGAATGGAGGGGTCCGTGATTCGTTCAGTATCCAGAGCTTGGAGACCGCAACCTCTACTTCGCCGCTCGAGATGTTTGGATTGACAGTGTCGGGGCTTCGCAGATTCACAACACCTTCGGCGGCGATCACAAATTCCGAGCTCAGCTCCTGCACACGTTTGTGAGCCTCAGGATTCTTGCTCTCATCGAATACGAGCTGTGTAATTCCGGTGCGATCGCGCAGATGAATAAAAATAACGCCGCCCAGATCGCGCCGTCGATGGACCCATCCCATCAGCACAACGCGCGTACCTGCATCGCTCGCGCGCAACTCCCCGCAATAGTGAGTCCGGCGCAAATCGCCCAAAAAGTCTAGTCTTACTTCCGCCATTTCCTCTGTTCTTTGCGCTATTGCGCCCTTCCCAAACGGTCCAGCAGCGCTTGTCTCGTTAACGTCTGCTGTTCGCCGGAACTCATGTCCTTTAGCGCATAGGATTGGGTCACAATCTCGTTGTCCCCAACAATAAGCGTGTACCGGGCTCGCAGCTTGTTCGCCAGCTCGAGC
>JAFATG010000152.1 GCA_019244055.1 Acidobacteriaceae bacterium
GTTATCGGCGAGGATGCGCGGATGACGGCCGCGGCGGGGCCATATGCAGGGTTGGACCGGTTCGAGGCGCGAAAGCGGCTGCTCGCCGCGCTGGAGGAGTCAGGCGACCTTCTCAAGACCGAGCCGTACACCGTAAACCTGAGCAAATGCGAGCGGTCCAAAACAATTGTGGAGCCGCTCGTCTCCACTCAGTGGTTTGCCCGGATGAAGCCGCTGGCGGAAAAGGCGATGGAAGCCGTGCGAAGCGGACAGATTCGCTTTGTGCCTAACGACCGTGAAGTGGTGTTTTTCCAGTGGATGGAAAATATCCGCGATTGGTGCATCTCGCGGCAACTCTGGTGGGGCCATCGTATTCCGGCGTGGCACTGCCGGAACTGCAACGAAATCACGGTGGCGCGCGAGACGCCGGCGATTTGCCCGCATTGCCATTCAACTGAGGTCGAACAGGATACGGACGTTCTCGACACGTGGTTCAGTTCGGGATTGTGGCCGTTTTCGACGCTAGGCTGGCCCGATGACACGGAGGACCTGCGAACGTTTTACCCGACTTCGCTCATGATCACCGGCTTCGACATTCTGTTCTTCTGGGTGTCGCGGATGATGATGCTGGGTATCGAGATGACGGGCGACATTCCGTTCCGGGAAGTTCATATTCACGGCCTGGTGCGCGATGCCGAGAAGCAGAAGATGTCGAAGACGAAGGGCAACGTGGTGGACCCGCTTCTTCTGATGGACGAGTTCGGCACGGACGCAGTCCGCATGGCACTGCTTATGTCGGCGGCATCGGGAGCGGACATCGCCTTGAAAGAGGACCGGATGGAGGCGGGCAGCACGTTCGCCAACAAGATCTGGAACGCTTCGCGCCTGCTATTTCACAACCTTGAACGATCGAACCTCACTTCGTGGAAAACGGAACCGTTCCCGACGGCCTCCATCGAGGACGCCTGGATGCTTGGCCGCTTGAATACGGTGATCCGGGTTGTCAATCAGGCCCTCGAGCAGCACCGTTATCACGAAGCGGCGCACGAGTTGTGGCATTTTGCGTGGCATGAATTCTGCGATTGGTACCTGGAAGTGAAAAAGCTTCGATTCCGCGAGAATTCGGGACAGGACGAGCATTGGACGGCTGCAATCACGGTTTTTGACACGACGTTGCGTTTGCTGCACCCCCTGATGCCATTCCTCACCGAAGAGCTTTGGCAGCGTCTGGTGCAGACGCTTTCGATGGAAGGCCGCGCGGTTTCTATTTCGCTGGAACGGTACCCGACGACACTTGAGGGTGCAGGCGACGAGCTGCCGTTCCTGCTGTTTCGGGACATCGTGACCGATGCGCGGGAGCAACGAGCCGACAGGAGACTCGATCCGAAAGCGACTGTTGCAGGAACGCTTGTTCTTAAAGCGTATGAGTTCCGGCCGGAAGATCTTGCGATCCTCTCCAAGCTGACGCGCTTGAATATTGACCAGTCCTCCTCCGGCAATTTGGGAAATTTCTTCGAGTTGAAGATCAACACAGGCGAAAGCGACTCAGAGGCGATACGGGATCGCGCAGCCAAAGAAAAGGCCAGACTCGAGAAGGCGATCGAGAGCCATCGCAATCAGCTAAATAATCCCGCATTTCTGGAGAACGCGCCTGAAAAAGTAGTTGCGGGGAAACGCGCCAAACTCGCGGAGTACGAAGCGGAGCTGGAGAAAAACAGCAGGCTTCTGGCCGAGGTGCAATAGACGTGCTCGACGTTTCGCACCCGGAGGTGCGATCCGCCATTGAGCGCGCTCTTAAAGAGGATATCGGCCCAGGCGATGTCACGACCGAGCTGACGGTATCAGCCGAGTTAAAAGCGCGGGGGCATTTCATCGCGAAGCAGGATTTTGTGCTGGCCGGAATCGAACTGCTTCCTCTGGTATACGAGCAGAAGGGCGGAGCGGACATCAGGTTGTTGGCCGAAAGCGGGGCCGAGATCCACGACGGACAGATGCTAGCCACAGTTTCGGCGCGCGCGAGGACTCTTCTGACGTGCGAGCGCGTGGCCTTGAACTTTCTGCAACGACTGAGCGGAGTAGCGACACTCGCGCGCAAACATGTCGAGGCGTTGGCAGGCAGCAGCACGCGGATTCTGGACACCCGCAAGACAACTCCTGGCCTGCGGGTGCTCGAAAAGATGGCAGCCGCGGCGGGCGGCGCGATGAACCATCGCCGCGGCCTCTTTGACGCTGTTCTGATCAAGAACAATCACATAAGCGCGGCGGGCGGCGTAAGCGAAGCTCTGGGGAAGACCGAGCATTTTGCCGGGCCGGTCGAAATTGAAGTGCGGACGCGCAGCGAGCTGGATGAGGCATTACAAGCGGGGGCAAGGCATCTGCTGCTTGACAATCTCTCTCCGGCGGAAGCGCGGGAATGGATCGCGCATATCGCCGGACGAGCGACGGTTGAACTCTCAGGCGGCATTCGGCTCGACAACATTCGTTCGTATGCGGATGCTGGAGCGGACTTTATTTCGTGCGGCGCGATCACGCACTCGGCAACCGCCGTGGATATCAGCTTCCAACTCGAACTGGAACAGTAATGCCGCTGGATCTGGCAAGCATTTGCGCGTCGCGGCCGCAGAACGACATCCATTATTTCTCGACAGTGGGTTCCACCATGACCGAAGCGGGGCGGCTGGCGATGGATGGCGCGCGGCATGGGACGGTGGTGATCGCCGATGAGCAAACGAGCGGGATCGGCCGTCTGGGGCGATCGTGGATCTCGGAGGCAGATGCGGGGATTTACCTTTCGATCCTGTTGCAGGTTGCGCTTTCACCCGCACGTCTGCCTCTGGCAAGCCTGCTGCTCGGGCTGGCAACGGCTGAGGCCATCGAGCATACTGCGGGATTGGAGTGCGACATCAGGTGGCCCAACGACATTCTGATTCATCAGCGGAAGGTAGCGGGCGTGCTGCCCCATCTGGTTGACGGCTGTGTGGTGGCCGGCATCGGAATCAACGTCAACCAGACGAGCATGCCGGAGGGGCTACGGACTCCGCCGACATCTCTGAGGATCGAGAGCGGCGGCAAAATTCAGCAGCGAGAACCGCTGGTGATCAAGCTTCTCGAATGTATCGACACATTCTGTTCCATGCTTGTTGGGAACGGGCCAGGAAGTATTTTGGATGCGTTCACGAGGGCATCAAGCTACGTGATGGGCCGCCGGGTAACGGTGGATGAGACCGGCAAGAGAGGCACTACAGGGGGACTGGATGAGAACGGATTCCTTTTGCTGAAACTTGATGATGGTCGGATCGAGAAGATCTCGTCGGGCAGTATCCGGCCGGACTACTCTGTATGACGGAAGGAATCCAGGCCGACGCATCAGCGGACGACAACGATTGGCCGCGCAATTATTTCAACTACTTCACTGAAATAGAAGAGCACTTTCAGCGCGCGCGCGGAACAGCGCTGTTTCTGCTCTCACCACTCGACTGGGCGTTGATCGAAAACTGGAAGAATGCCGGCATTCCACTCGAGGCCGTCTTCAGGGGAATCGACGAAGCATTTGAGAAATGGCGCAGCCGAAAGGTGAAGCGACGGGCGATCAACTCTCTTGCGTACTGCACGCAGGCTGTTGTGGAGCAAGCACAGCATGCTGCGGTACCGGCACGGGGAAGCGGATCTACTGAAGCGCCATTCACAGCCGAAGAGCTTCGCGGTCATTTGAAGCGTGCCGCAGCAGAAGTTGGCGTACGGCCAGAACCTCCATTTCAGGACGTTGCGGCTTCCCTTAACTTCCTCGCAGCACTCGCGGAGGACCAGATTTTTAAACTGGAAGATTTGGAGCGGCGTTTGACCGCGCTAGAGGAAAAGCTGGTGGCCAGCTTGCGTTCCATGCAGAACGAAGAAGATCTCTATGCGATGCGGGAAGCTTTGGACCGCGAACTGAAACCATACCGGGGCAAGATGACAGCCGAGCAACTGGCGATGCTGGAGCGGCGCTACTTAGATACCGCCTTGCTGGAGGGGGCCAAGCTGCCCAGGTTGAGTCTGTTTTACTTGCACTGAGCGCCCGGCAAACTCTATGTACTTCATTGAGTAGACTTATTGGTTGTTCTCCTTCCGAAGTATCTTCTTGTTCGTGCTATCGCTACTCGCCACTGTCGTTCTGCTCGCCCAGCAACCCACGTCCGAACGGGCATTAGATGAGGCTGCATCGGCTTTCTCGCAAGGGAAAACAGCCGAAGCTGAGCATAGCGTTGACTTGATTTTGAAAGAGCATCCTACCGACTTGCGCGCGCTGTTACTCAAAGGGGCCATCCTGGATTCCAAGCAGCGTTACAGCGAAGCGGATTCTTATTACCAGCGCGCGCTCAGAGTGGCGCCAAACTCCGCTCAGGTGCTCAACAACATAGGCAACCATTTTCTGGCGAGCGGCGCCAGGGCTGAAGCTCGCAAGTTCTTTCTCAAGGCAATTGCCCTCGATCCACATCACGAAAACGCGATTCTGCAACTCGCGCAAATGAGCGTCGACGACAAAGATGGCAAGCAGGCGCTCTCTTATCTGAGCCGTTTGGGGGATTTGACGAACCTCGATTTGGGCGCGGTCTTGCTGCGGGCGCGGGCGCTTGGTTTAGACGGGCAGTGTTCTGATGCCGCCAAATTGCTCAACAGTCTGCCAGACCAGGCGAGCGCCAATCCGAAGGTGTCGTTCTCAACTGGGATGACTTTTGCGCAATGCAAGCTGTACTACCAGGCGGAGCGATCTTTTTCTCGCGCCTTGGCCGCAGATCCAACGAATTTCGATATTTTGTATAACCTGGGCCTGGCGGCGCTCGAATCGGGGCACACGGAGCGCGCTACGAACGTGCTCGAGACGGCTCTGAAGCAGCGGCCGGAGGACGCAGACTGCCAACACGCGTTGGGGCGCGCCCGGCTCGATCTGGCGGTCGTGCGATTCCAGCTGCAAGGTCCGCAGGCTGCCCTGTCGGAACTGGACAAGATTCCACCAGCAGATCGAAAGGGAGACTACTACCTCCTACGAGCCCAAATCCTGGATTCACTGAATCAGATGCAAGAAGCGGTAGATGCCCTGAACCGGGGCATCCGGGCTGATCCAGCTCGCCCAGATCTTTACCTTCAGGCTGCCGGATTCTTGCTGAAGCATAACCTGCTCCATGAGGCCTTGGATCTGCTCGAGCAGGCGTCACGAATACTGCCCGACGCACGGGAACTGCTTCTGGCTCAAGTGGTCACTCTGCAGCTACTCCGCCGTGAAGATGACGCGCAGAACCTGGTCAGTCGCATTCAGACCCGTTGGCCGGGGTGGGACCGGGCCTATGCACTAAAAGGAATGCTACTGGAGATCCAGCTTAAGTCGGCAGAGGCAAGACGAACGCTCGAAAAAGCGATTGCGTTAGGGGCCAATACGCCGGAAGCCTATTACTACGAGGCGTTGGCCATCACTCACACCGACCCTGGAGATCTGGATGGAGCACAAGCGGCGATATCGCATGCCCTGGCGTTGACCTCGACGGACCCGTACATTTTTGTTTTGGCCGGTAAAATCTCATTGGCGAAGAGAGACTACGCCAAAGCCCTCCAGTTCATGCTTGCAGCTACCCGCCTTCAGCCCACGCTGATTCCTGCGCATTATGGATTGCGCGACGTTTATAAAGCACTCGGGAATGAGCAAAAATCCCTCGCCGAGATGGAAGAGATCAAACGCCTCGCCCATGAAACTTCGGGCGCCGATCAGAATCCGTTTTCTACCGAGGGCTTCCTCTTCGCGGTGCGACCTCCCGGCTAGGCTCACCAGTACATCTTCAAGGCCAATTGCACCTCTCGCGGCGAATTCGCAAGGCTTGTAATCACTCCAAAGTTACCGCCTCCGACATGAGTGTCCGGCCCGTTAAACTGCGGATGATTGAGAGCGTTGAATGCCTCGAATCGGAACTGCAGCTTCGCGCCCTCTCGAAGCATTGATAGCGGAAATTCCTTGAACAGCGAAAGAGTGGCATTGGCCTGGCCCGGTGTCCGGCACGTGCCCTCGCTGCGCGGTGCATTCCCGATTGTGAAGGGGGCCGGCACTGTCGCTACTTGCGGGTTGGAAAAGTAATTGGTCAGAAAATCGGAGCCACTATTGCAGAGCAGGGGGCCGCTCAGATTGGGCCGTAGCGCGGCACTTGGGTAAGTGGGAAGAGGCTGTCCCCCCGAAACTTGGAGCAGCAGCGGCCAGCCCTCAGTGAAGCGCCAGATCCCGTTTGTCTGCCAACCACCAATGATGGCGTTGAGCACCTTCGGCATGTTTCCGCCGATCGCCTTACCACGGCCGATCGGTAGCTCGTAGGTGTAGCTGAACTGAAGCACCTGCGGTATATCGAATGTCGAAAGACTGCGTTCCAGATGCCGGTTATTCGGATCCTGCGGCCCGTTGGAAATTCCTCCCAGCCAAGTGGTGCTGCCATCGGTCGTGGAAGCGTCATCGATCGACTTCGACCAGGTGTAAGTGACGAGTGCTTGCAGCCCGTGAGAGAAGCGTTTTTCTACACGCAACTGAAGCGCGTTGTAACTCGAATTCGCCCATGGCGGCGAGTCGCCGTTGAAGCCGGTGAACTGGGGGAATGGCACCTCGAGTTGAGACTGCTGGATTGTGGGCGCCGAAAGCGAGCTGTTCGGGTCGGTGATGATCCCGTAGAACGGATTGGGCACGTATGTGTTCAGAGCGGCGATCTGGTCGGAGTTGTAGCTTTCAATTTGGGGTCCGAGATAGTTTAAGATGCCGGCACCGCCAAAGTAAAGATGGTGACCCGCCTTACCGATATAGTTCGCATCAACCAGAAAGTTAGCCGGGAGCTGCCTTTGTATGCCAAAGCTCCAACTCTCCTCATAAGGAACTGCCGAATCGATAGAAGGGATCGGGCCGACTGCCCCGAAGCCGATGTCATTCAGCAGGCCCAGTGAACTGCCCGGAGGAAGTTTGATGCCCGCCGGGAATGGATTGCTCAACCTTCCGAACGGTGTGACGCCATCGTTCAGATAAGTGTTAACCCAGGGCGTGTACTCGTCATACCCCTGATAACCAGGAGGGCCCACGCCTGCAGCTCCGGATCTGACGGATGAGTAATAGATTCCGTATCCGGCGCGTATTACGGTGTTCTCGACCGGCTGGTAAGCGATACCAATACGCGGTCCAAAATTAACGTACGAGGGGTTGTAGCCAGGCGAGCGGTTACTGGAGCTCGCGAAAATCTCACCGCCGTGGAGCGTTCCCAATCCAGGGACCTGCAATGGCGACACGACGTTCGGATCAAGCCCGTTCATCCGGTTGTAGCGCTCGGTGCGCGGAAAATCGAGATCGTAACGCATCCCGATGTTGACTGTGAGCTTCTGGTTGACTTTCCAGTTGTCCTGAATAAATGCACCCGTCTGGAAGCTTTGTGTGCTGACTTGGTTCGGAACTTCATAACCGCTGCTTGAAGTTCCTGGGCCGCCATTCGAAATGAGAAAACTTGCCAGAGGATCGCCGCCTCCGGAGAACGGAAATTCCGACGTTCCGGTGAAGTCATAGGCGAATTGTCCGCCCGGAATACCCGGCTGAGTGAAGTTATCCCGATGCATGCGGCCTTCGGCGCCGAACTTCAACTCGTGCTGACCCCTGACCCAATTCACCGTGCCCAGCAGATGGTACGTTTCCTGCCCCTGCCGCAGATAGCTCCAGGGCTGTGTTCCAATACTGTTTAAACCGGAGGTATTGTAGCTGCTATTCAGATTGATAGCCGGGATGAACGGAAATCCGGACGTATCCATGTATTGTGGCTCGCCCAGTAGTGTCACCGGATTCAGGCCCGGGTAGTCACCCTCGATGCTATGATCCCACGGTGCCCCCCGCGTGAAGCCCAACGCCACATTCAGCAACACCGTTGGACTAAAAGTATGCGTGAGGTTTAGTGCAGCGAGATGCGCGGTGCTGTCGGTTGGCCCTGAAGTACAGGGATCAGCCACATTCCCATAGCAATTGAAGCTATGACTGAAGCTGCTCTGCTGCGAGTACTTTCCGCTGAGTAGATTCTTGTCGCTAATCCGATAATCGATTTTGATGTCGAATTGATTGTTGTTGAACTGGTTCGCTCCAGAGCCAACCCAGTTCGTGTACGGGTTATAGGCGGCAGTTCCGACATTTAAGTTGGGAAGCGGATAGTACTGCATAAGCTTGAGCGCGACCGGGTCAATGAGATTACCCGGGTGGGCAGGTAGCTGGTAAGGAGTTCCGTTCAATGCCGGGGCACCGGGGCTCATATAGGTGGTTAGATTGTTAAACGGGATGAAGCCGGAGCGCACCGGCCCGCCCAGATTGTTGTCATAGACCCCAGTGTAGGGATCCCAGAGCTGCCCGCCATCGGCGGAACACCTGCCTGCAGAATCGAAACTTCCTCCCGCGTAACCGCAGAGCTCTCCGAAATTACCGGTCCGTTCGGCGGCACTGGGCACACCGAACTGGTGGGTACTGCCCGTTCTACTGCGGGTGCCATCGTAATCAAAAAAGAAGAATATCTTATCCTTCCGGATGGGCCCGCCCACCGTGCCGCCGAAATTATTGTTGCGGAGCGCCGCGATCGGGATGCCGCCCCGATTGTTGAACCAGTTATTAGCGTCAAGTTTCTCGTTGCGGAAGAACTCATACAGGCTGCCGTGGAACTGGTTCGTGCCAGAGCGCGTAACCATGTTGACGATGGTGCCTCCCGAAAAACCATACTCGGCGCTGAAGTTCGTCTGCTGCACTGTAAATTCGTCGACTGCGTCTACGGATGGAGTATAGGTCGGCACCTGAACGCCGCTGTTTTGCTCGAAATTCGTTACAGTAACACCATCGAGCAGCATATCGGCCGTTGCGTTGCGGCCGCCATTGGAAATGAAGTTATTGGCGGCGGACCCTGCAGTACCGGTAGCGCCTTCGGTGATGCCGGGCGTGAGATATGCCAAATCTGTAACAGAGCGTGTAATCAGCGGCAGATCATTGATGAATTTCCGATCGATTGTTTGCCCTGTGACGGCATCCTGAGTCGAGAGGAGAGGTGCCGCCGTGGAGATCTCCACAGTCTGGGAGACCGAGCCCACCTGCAGCGCGAAGTTCACCGTAACGTTCTGGCTGACGTCAAGCTTGATACCTGGGTGCGTTTCCTGGCGAAAGCCTTGCGCTTCGACAGAAAGCCTGTAGGTCCCGGGAGGCACCTGGCGAATGACGTAGCCTCCGCTGGAATCTGAAACTGCCGTAAAGCTGAAGCCCTTCTGCTCATCAACGAGGCGGAGCTGGGCATTTGGGACGACTCCACCGGACGGGTCCGTGACCACACCCGTCACCGAACCCGTATAAAGCTGCCCCGGCGCGTTTACACACAGAAAACACGTCGTAACCAGCGCTAGCAGTGCCGAGCTAAGGCGCGCTCCAGCACAATTCAGCCACGAAGTTTTCGGGAACATCAGATACCACCACAGGTTTTTTGACCACCTAGTTGGCGTCAATTATATACCAAGGAGCCAGCCGGGAAGTAGTAGTATTTCGAAGCAGTTCGGGACCTGAAGCCTGTTCCACAATCGTCTGATATTGATTTAGTTTCAGCCTTGTCACGGCCTGCGTGTTCCCGTTCGGCCAGCGGATCTCGAGCCGCACCGGGCTTGTCGGAGCTTCTCCCAATCCGAAGATTACACGCTGGTCATGGGAGGAGAGATAACTCGCACCTCCGGTAATCCACCGCACAAGCTTTCGGGCGCCGCACCTTAAGGTCAGTTTCGCCCCGATTGCATCCCGGTTGCTTTTTGTCCCTTGGAGTTCAATGCCGATCCACGTCTTCAAATGCCCCACATTGTTATGCAGAAGTATGGGGGCCTCATTCAGGCGCGTGAAGACGACGTCCACGCCGCCATCATTGTCGTAATCCCCCACCGCGAGCCCGCGCCCGAGATAGCGATTGCGAAAGACAGCCCCCGCTTGCTCGCGCACATTGCGAAAAACTCCCTTGCCATTGTTCGCCAGCAATAACGGGGGTTCGTTATACGACACGTCTACGCGGGTTTTTTCAATCACCTGGTTGATATGGCCATTCACCAGGACCAAATCGAGATTCCCGTCGTTATCGAAGTCGATAAAGTGGATGCCCCACCCGACGAAGGAGCGGGTTAGAGCAGCGAGGCCCGATTCGCGAGTCCACTCGCGGTACGGAGATTTGCCCGAATTCAAAAACAAAGCATGCGTTTCGTCGTTGAAATCGGTTACGACGAAATCCGGACGGCCGTCACCATTGACATCTCCGGCGTCCACGCCCATGCCCGCTCGCGCGGTGCCGTCCGCGCTGAGCGCCACTTCGGCATCGAGCGCGACATCCTTGAATGTCCCGTCATGCTGATTGACAAGCAGCAAATTCGGCGACGCATCGCGTGCCACGAAAAGGTCGGGCCAGCCATCGTCATCCGCGTCAATCGCCACAACCCCAAGGGCGCGGCCAATAAGCTTGCCAAGGCCAGCCTGCTCGGTGACATCGGTGAATGTGCCGTCACCATTGTTGTGGTAAAGCGTCGGGCGCTCGCCTTCATAGGCCACTTGCGCGCAGTATGTACGCATTCCCTGATAGTCGCAGTGGGGGCCGTCCTCATAAGAGAACTTCGCATAATTGGCAACGAACAGATCAAGTCGGCCATCGCGATCGTAATCGAACCAAGCCGCACTCGCCCCCCATTTGCCTACGTTCTTCACACCGGCCTTTTCGGAGATGTCGGTGAACGTACCGTCCCTGTTGTTGTGGAGCAGTGCAGAGGACGGATAACCGGTAATAAAAAGGTCAGGATATCCGTCGTTGTCAAAATCCCCGGCCGCCACTCCCATTCCATAGAAAGGCAGCCGGGCTATACCCGACTTTGCAGTAACATCCTCGAACTTGCCGTCACCGGTATTTCGATAAAGCGCATTCAGAGGTGGCGCTGGGCCCTTGCTCTTCGGAGTCTCCCCGCCCGTGAGGAAGAGCAAGTCTTCGCGACCATCCCGATCAAAATCGAAGAAGGCGACGCCACCGCCCATCGCTTCAATCAGATACTTTTCCTGGGACTCACCGCTAAAATGACGCCAATGAATGCCTGCCTGGGCAGTTACATCCGTGAAGAATTCCTGAGCTGCCGAAACGCTGTCCGTGCGGCGTACCGGGCCGATTGAACACATCAGCAATGCAAGGAGCAACATCGCGGCCCACCGCATCTACTTTGCTTACGTCCCTCCTGGCGTCTGGCCCGGATTCTCTTCCGTTGCCTTCAACTCCTTGTAGAGCTGCATTTCACTGGCTGCCTCGTTTTCACGCCCAAGCCGACGGTATACTCGCGCTAAGGCGTAGTGGACTCTGCTGTCGCTCAGCCCCAGCTTTACCGCGTTCTGAAGCTCCGCGAGTGCCTGGCGCATGGAATCCGGCGAAACATCCGCCGCACTCTTCTTGAGCTCCAAGATTCCAAGCTGATAATGCGGTTCCGCGCGCGAGCTGTCCAGCTCTACAGCTTTCTTGAGTAGCGCGGCGGCTCGCCCTAACATCGCAGCATCGGTGGCGCCGTTTAGCAGCGAGCTTCCATAGCTTTCGTACGCGGTCGCGTCACTGGGATGTTCTTTAAGAAGGCTCTGAAATTGCGCTTCCGCCTGCGCGCGTTTTCCCGCTCCCCAGTTAGCTGACGCGAGGCCCACTTTCGCATCGACCGATTTTGGTTCCAGCCCTACCGCTTGGCCGTAGGATCGGACCGCGTCAGTGAACTGATCCATTTTCATTTCAACCATGCCCTTGGCACGATAAGCCGCCCCTGACTGCGGAAAGGCTTCGACCGCCTTGCGAGCTACCTCCAAGGCAGCAACGAGTCTGTGGTTGTCCATCAGAATCGTTGTGAGATCAAGATAATTAGATTCGTTGGATGGGTCCAAACGGATAGCGTTCTCGATCGCGTGAACGGCTTCTCCTGGCTTATTCTCTTTCGCGTAGCACCAGCCGAGCAAATTGTAAGCTGCGCTCTTCGCACGACCCGTATTGACCAGGTCCAGAAGAGTTTTCTGACTCTCTGCGACGCGCTCCGTCCGAAATTGAATGAGAGCGAGATTGTATTCGAGGGCCTCCTTGTCGGGATAACTGGACTGGATGGACTCGAAAAGCTTTTCCGCGATGCCGTAATCCCGTGCCTGCGCGGCAACGCCAGCAGCGGCGTAAATTCCTTGTGATGAAGCAGGCCGCCCTAGTAGCCCTTCCAGAAGATCATGGGCTCTCTCGCGGCGCCCTGTTTGATAGTAAGAGTTGGCAAGTGCGGCGACTGATTCCGGGCGCTGCTCCACTAACTCCGGAACTGTTGCGAGCAACTTCGCTGCCCGCGCATAGTTCTTCTCGTTCTCCGAAACCATGCCCAGTAGCAACGTCGCGACTTTATCCTGCGGCTGCGCGCGCAACAGGCGTTCGAGATTCGCCTGCGCCTGGTTCAGTTGCCCCAACCGCCACTGATTGGCGGCCAGATTGCGCCTCGGGGTGGGATCTGCGGGATCGCATTTGACGGCCCTCTCAAAATAGACGTTCGCCTCCTCAAGCTTCTGCTCCATGCCGAGAATTCCACCGAGGCTTGTCAGATAAGATGCGTTTTCCGGAGCAAGCTCCACTGCGCGGCGCAGTTCCGCTTCGGCTCGAACCAGATCACCGGCCTGGGCACTCTGAACTCCCCTCTCGGCGTGCTCGCTCGCAATATCCGGCGTGTCGACTTGACCCGACATCGCACAAACGGAGCAAAGCAAGCCAGTGAGCGCCGCGAGAACGCGGGCATTCATGGACGCGATTATTGCATAGCGCTCTATTCGTCGGACTTCGGCGCCGAGGATCTTGTTAATCGATTATTTGCGTTCGGTCCTTCCATTATTGCGAGGATTTGTTGCGCATTTCATCGGGTTCGGAGTGCAAGCGTCCGAGCATCTCGTACACGTGAACAACGGCGCGGTCGACCATACGCTCGCCCGCACCCACTTCGAGCCATGTGCTTGCACTCGCCGCGCCGTAACCGCCGAGCGATGCCATGCGAATGGTAGGGAAATAGCCGAAGTAACCGTTCGTGTAGCCGAGGAAAAACGCGTCGGCTACAGCGCAGCGCTGGCGCCAGCTAATCTGGAAATCGACAAAGGGCTCACCCGGCACTGCCATCAGGGCGATCCGTCTGTTTATTAGGACCGTGCTCACGGGCAAATCGAGATTGGGAGTGATACGGCTGGCGTACTGATCGTAGGCGTCTCCTAGAAAGCGCTTGAGCCCCAAGCGAAAACCCTCCAAATCCCAGCGAATGTGCATCGGCAGCTTCTCTTCCACGAAGTCGATAGAAGCGTGGGGCTCAGGTTCTGCTTTGATACTTCGGGTGACACGTATAGCCTCGTCACCGAGCTTTTGACCAGTCCAGTCGCGCCGCCCGACCGCATCCTGCTTGAGGGGCGTGACCGCATAGTACGGGTTGATATCCCCGGGTGCGCCCTGCAGGAAGACTGCAAGCGCATCTCCCCCGAGCGCGCTTTCAACAACGCGCGTCATCACGCCTGGATAATCGGCCGAGTACTGCACATTATCCGGACCGAAGACCACTGGATGGCAGGCATAATTGACGAGGACAGCCATCGGGTGCCCATCGGTTCTGTCGATGCGCAGGATGGAGACAGTAGGATCAAAGGGCGCTGTCGGAATTTGGGTTTGGTTGACTTCAAACCACGATACGGTGCCGTCTGGATTTACTCGCAGCCTGTTGTGTCCGATGTAGGCGGTGCCGTATCCTGTGCCAATTCGGGCGTCAACAAGACTGGACACAGCGCGTTGAAGTGCGTTTTCAATACCGTTCAGCGCTGCACGCTCCCAAGCGGGCGTTCCTTGGCGATATTCATCCTGCACCACGGGGCCGGAATGCGTATGCGATGCCGCGACAAGCAGACAAGAGATTCCGTGGCGGGCGGCCGCCGCACGGAGCTGATCGAGCGATGCGGGACCGAATGCGCGCCCTAGATCGAGTGCAACCAGCCCGAGTCGCTTGGCATTGGCATCCAAAATAACTACCCGAGCATAGAGCGGATCGAGCGTGCCGGTGGCCGGAGTCGTCCTGCTCTCGTAGCCCCACATCTGCTCACCAGGTTTGGGCGTAATCTCTATTTTGGCAATGCCGGCGCGAAGACCAGAAGCGCGCGCCAGGCAGCTACAGGCCAGCATGGCTGCAGCAAAACAGCACAGAAGACGCATTGGGAACGATCATCCCATAAATTGCAATCGTGGATGAAAATCAGACTCCGGCCAATTCTGATAATTTAGGCTCACATGACGCGAGCAGCGCCGAAGCCGCGGATCCTGCATTGGACGGCGCTGGCGTTACTCGTTGTTTCCATTTGCATCAACTACGCCGACCGCGGAAATCTGGGCGTGGCTGCGCGAAGTATTCAAAAAGAGTTGCATCTCAGCGCGGATCAGCTCGGAATATTGCTGTCCGCATTCTCCATCACCTACGCTGTATCACAGCTTTTTGCGGGCAAAGTCATCGACAGATGGAACGTCAACTGGGTCTACGCGGCGGCCTTTCTTCTGTGGTCCGGCGCGACAGGCTTGACGGGGCTGGCGGGCAGCTTCGGGGCGATTTTCGCGCTACGTCTGATTCTGGGCGCCAGCGAATCGATGGCCTATCCTTCGTATTCGAAAATGATCTGCATCAGCTTTCCCGAGGAGTTGCGGGGAACTACGAACGCGTTGATTGATGCCGGGTCGAAGGTCGGACCGGCGCTGGGCGTCTTGCTGGGCGTCAAGATGATCGAATGGTTCTCCTGGCGCGGTATGTTTCTGGTCATTGGCGCAGGAAGCCTGCTCTGGCTCGTGCCCTGGTGTCTGCTGGTACGTAAGTTGCCGAGCCGGCACACGGCGGATCAGCAGAACGTTGCTTGTCCAAGCTTCGCCGCAATCGTTTCGCGACGGGCCTTGTGGGGTACGACGATCGGCCTGTTTGGCGGGAATTACACTTGGTTTTTCTTTCTAAATTGGCTTCCCTATTATCTGGAGACCGAACGGCACTATACCCGTGATCGCCTGGCCATTATCGGTTCCCTGCCCTTTTGGGCGGTAGCTGTTTCTTCGATGCTATTCGGCATGTTGGCCGATTGGCTGATCCGGCGTGGTGGAGATGCAGGTCGAATCCGGCAGGCCTTTGTATGTCTGGGATTGCTGTCGTGCTGCGGGTTGATGCTGCCCGCGGTACTGGTACCGAATCAATTTCAAGCCAATATGTTCCTGGTCGCGGCCTTCGTCGCGCTCGGCGCCTGGTCGTCCAATCATTGGGCGCTCACGCAGTTGCTGGCAGGTCCGCAAGCCGCTGGAAAATGGACGGGAATCCAGAACGGGCTGGGCAATTTCGCGGGAATTCTGGGGCCTGCAATTAGCGGATACGCGTTGGCCGCGACGCATTCTTTTCTCGCGGCCTTCGTGATCTCATGCGGGGTTTCGATGGTGGGGGTACTGGGGTACTGGATCGTCGTTGGACGCCCGGTTGAACTTTCCTGGAGGGAAGCCCTAACACGCAACGATTCTGTAACGTATATTGAAAGTTCGCTCCAGTAGTCTCCCGGGTTGTAAAGGGCATTCTGACGGGTTGACCGGATCTGCCCGTAGCAGATCAAAGCAGTCACAGATATGCGCCGCCGCATTTGCGGATGGGCGCACCGGTGGGTATTTCCTCCGAGTGCCCACCGGTTCCCTCCTTTTGACAACCGTCCAGCGTAGGATCACTTCGCCGCAATTGCTGTCAGCCGAAAGGCTGGTCGATGGGCTTCAACCTGGGCGTTACGGATACCAGCGCGGACGAACAGACCCTGTAGCTCTTCGCGTACGAATGCAGCACGAATTGAGATGACGCCATCGTGCACGGTGGCGAAATGCCACCGAAAGAATGGCCGAGTGGCAGGCAGAAACAGGTATGGAATGAAATGGCGTTCCAGATCGCAGACCAGCAATGCTTTACGCGCCAGTCGATAGAAGGACTTCACTAAGACGACGACCTGATCGTCGGTGAAGTGGTGCAGAAGCAACGAGCAGAAAACGTAATCGAAGCTTTCCTCGGGAAAAGGCAGTTGAAAGGCGTCGGCGATCAGTTTCGGATGATGGGCCTTTTCCATGTTGACAGCGTTGCAATCCAGGTTGGTCACCGCCGCCCTCGGATAGAGTTCACGGATAACGCGGGCCGCATCTCCCGAGGCCGAGCCGATATCGAGTAAGGTGAACGAGTCGGTCCGAGGTATTACGCGTTGCAGTACTCTTTTCACGACAGAATGGCCACCAAAGCGCGCGTTGATTCGCGTGAGATCCTCCAGATTCGGGCGTGCTTCGTCGGGTGGAAGATGATCGAGCAATTCCGGCTGTATGAATCGACGCTTGAACACAGGAGCTTGCGGTTGGGACTAATGGTACAAGAATGATTACATAAGCCGAAGATATGCCCACCTTATCCAGACGCGAACTGCTGCAAGCAGCGGGAGCTGCAACTGCAATGTCTCCGGCCGCGTTATGGGGCCAGACTCCGCAGAACAGGAACGACGGGGGACCGACGACCTCAACCGTGGAGGACCGCAATCGCCGGATGCAATGGTGGCACGAAGCCCGCTTCGGGATGTTCATCCATTTCGGGCTCTATAGCGTTCTGGGGCGGCACGAATGGGCGATGGAGCAGGAAGGCATCCCGGTTGTTGAATACCAACTGCTCGCGCAACAGTTCAATCCGAAACCCCACGCAGCGCGCGCTTGGGCGAAGCTGGCCAAAACCGCAGGTATGAAGTACATGGTGATGACGACGAAGCACCATGAAGGTTTCTGCCTCTTCAATACCAAGCTGACGAGTTATTGCGCGCCCAAGCAGGCGGCGGGACGAGATCTAGTCGCCGAATACGTCGAGGCCGCTCGCAGCGAGGGTATGCGCTTCGGCTTTTATTATTCCCTGATGGACTGGCATCATCCAGATGGAGCACTGTGCGCGCATGACGAGGCCGCACGGAGACGCTTCGTCGATTACATCCACGGACAGGTGCGAGAGCTCTGTTCGAACTATGGGAAGGTCGACGTGCTTTGGTATGACGTGAACTGGCCTCTGACACCGGAGGGCTGGGAATCGGAAAAGATGAACAGGATGGTGCGGCAACTGCAGCCTGACATTCTGATCAACAACCGGTCGGGGATTCCGGAGGACTTCACGACTCCCGAGCAGCACATCCAGGCATTCAGCACACCCTGGGAATCGTGCATGACAATGAATGATAGTTGGGGCTACCAGCGCGCAGACGATGACTGGAAATCATCAAAGACCATAGTGCGAAACCTGATCACGTGCACTCGCGATCAGGGCAATTACCTGCTCAACATCGGTCCCAAAGCGGATGGGTCCATTCCGCAGCCGTCCATCGAGATTCTCACGATGGTGGGACAGTGGATGGACGGGCACGCGGACTTGATTCATCGCGCTGACCCGTGCCAGGTGAAGAGATCCGAATTCGCGAATTTCACGCGACAGAGAAACACATTGTATATTCACGCGTATTTTTGGCCGGGAGAAACGCTTGCAATCGGAGGATTGCAGCAGAAGGTGTTGGCCGCGAAGATGTATAACACGGGCCAACCGGTCAAGTTTGTGCAAGAAGAGTTCCGGGTGCAGTTTACAGGTCTGCCCGCAGCGGCGCCCGATCCGATTGCGACGGTGATCGCGGCCGAATGCGACGGCGAACCCACGCAGGATCAGATGGCAATTCGCATTCACCGCGAGCGGGAGAGCGTCTAAATTCACCCGAACTGAAGACTTTCGCCAGAGAGTGAAACATAATAGGTAAGAGGCGCGTCCATAAAGCCAGCGCCGGGGATCGTTTTCCTTGGTCGCGCGTGCTTGATCGCCCCCAAGAGGAAATCACAAATGAGTAGTACACAGCAGCAGCCGACCTATATAATTCCACCGCCTTCGAGCCCGAATTGGAGAACTCCGCTTCTCATAGGTGCGTTGGTATTGTTGGCCGCATCCAACATTTATTTGTTCGTCCAGCTCGAGCGCGTCAGGACCGAGAGCCGTAATGATTTGGCCAGGCTGAACGCAGACATGAACGCGGCGGTCGAAAAGATGCGCATCGACTCAAACGCGGAGGTTCAGCGCTCGCGCCGCAGTGTGGAAGATTTACAGGCGCGCTTAGCCGAGCAACGCCGCGCGGCCGACCGGGCGGTCGGGCAAGCCAAAATCGATGCCGAAAACCGAGTGAAACTGCTTCAGGATAAAGTCGCCCAGGAGCAAGCGGCCCAGGAGCAGGCCATCAGTCAAGTGAAGCAGACCGCGGACACGGCCACGACGCAGCTCGCGAGCGTTTCGACCGATGTGGGAAACGTGAAAACGGATCTGGGGAATACGAAGGGCCAGTTAGAGCAGACTATCGCAAATCTGAAGCGAGCGACGGGAGAACTGGACAACCACACCAGCCTGATTGCGACGAACGCCAAGGAACTGGAAGCGTTAAAGGAATTGGGCGAGCGGAATTATTCCCAATTTACGATCAAGAAATCGAAGACGGGGACGCGCGTTGCCGACGTGATGATCGAGTTGAAAAAGGCGGATGCGAAGCACAACAAGTTCACGATCGCGATCACAGCGGATGACAAAACAGTGGAAAAGAAGGACCGCAACATCAACGAGCCGATTCAGTTCTACACCTCGAAAGCGCATCAGCCCGATGAGGTGGTGGTGAATTCGGTGAGCAAGGACACGATCGTCGGGTACCTGGCTACGCCGAAAGTTCAAAGTGGGAGAAGCGGATCCTAATGTTTTCCACGACACCGACACGGTACCCTGAGCGACTCATCGCGCCGATGCGCGAGGATCTGACGCAATACGGCGTGCGTGAGGCTCGCACCCACGACCAAGTGGATCAGATTCTGGGCCCGAACAGCGGAACCGTATTGATGATAGTGAATTCCGTGTGCGGCTGCGCGGCCGGAAAGGCCCGCCCCGCCGTCGGGTTGGCGTTGGAGCATCCGAATCGTCCCGAGACGGTGGCCACTGTGTTTGCCGGGGCGGACCTGGAAGCGGTAGCCCGCGTCCGCGAGTTGCTGCCGGGCGTTCCGCCGTCGTCGCCCTCCATGAGCCTGTTTCGCGATGGAAAGCCGGTCTTCGTTCTTCACCGTTTCCAGATCGAGAGCAGTAGTCCGGAGAGCATCGCGAAGGTTTTGACGGGCGCATTCGATCAGTACTGCGTGAGAACCGAGAAATAGCGGGCCCGGCTTCTCGGGGTGCTTAACCGTTACTCGATGAACTGCCCCATGCAGCGGCAGACAACGAGACCAAACCTCCGCCGACCATTGCTTCTTTGTAAGGCGCTTTCGGGTAAAAGATCGAAGACCATTGTGCATCCGCAACTGAGGCGGGAAACCCGGACGGGCTTTGGATTCACCCAGACGGCGAACGGCACAGCGCCCCAGGCCTTCGCGTAAACACGTTGAACAACAAATTGCTGTGCCATATCCGCTGGCCGGCAGATGCGGGATTCCCGCGCGAACAGCGAATTCAAGGTAGTACTTCCACCCCAAATATCCTACATTGCGGAAAGTCATTCGCAACCCGGCGCATTATTGGATCTACACCTGCCGCCTGCCGTGCCGGCACGTAGGCGTCAAACAGCGCAATAAGACGGCCGGATGGGCAACGCCTATAGCTAGCTATAGGAAACATGCGCGTTTCGGGATCGCTTGTCAACAGGCGATGGCGCAGATAGGCGGGTCTAAAGACCCCGCACGGACTGAAGTTGTCATAGCAGCCTTATGCTGCTATATCTTTCTTCCCCAGCACAGAGCCCGCCATCTCACTAACCTTACTAATCGCCTGCAGCGCCGCTGTTCCGGCCGTGCCAATCGTCATCAGCTTGGCTATTCCGAGATCCCAGAAGTCAGCCATTGTGAATGCCAGAAACAGGGGTAACGCCAGGCCGGTGTAAATCAATACTAGCTTCAGACCCGCCCATGCTGTGTCTTTGTGGCAGTCCATTAGTAACTCAATCTGGCGGGAGGTTGGTTCCGACAAGATGAATCTCTGGAACCCGCTGTGAAAGACCTGGAACTGTGCTCGATGTTCCGCATAGATCAGAATTCCTCGGCGATAGAGATGTTCCACGGCGTCCGTGTTCTTCGGGTTGATCAAGCGGTATTTGGCTAACTGCCAAAGGGCGAGCTGCTCGCGTTGCGAGCATGTATCCCAGAGCGCATGCCAATCTTCCTGGCTGAATTCTTTCCCGCCTTGAAAACTCACGCGATACGTTTCGAAGGAATTTAAGACGTTCAGCCATCGCGAGTAGGCCTTCAGCTCGCTTTGCGTCCACTTTTTTGGGTCTCGCAGCCGCCCTGAATACAAAAAGTAGACAGGGTCCATCGTAGAGACGAGCAGCAGCTTCCGTTTAGGATCTTCGACGATCTCTTCCAGGAGCTCCAAGGTCTTCTCATTCTTGCTCGAATCCGCAATACCTTCCTCAAAGCTCGATACGACAATTAATTCCGTACGATCGTCAAGCTGCTCTTTCCACTGGTCGCCGGCGAGTAGGCTTTCAAGCGGGAATACTTGCACTACTCCCGGCGCATTCAGTGGATTCAGTGCTTGACCGTTGACGGTGCGCGGAAAGTTCAGCGCTAATACGTTGCGGGTCGTATGCTCGGCGAGCCCAGGCAGCGTTGCCTCCAGCAGCGGCTCCAGCGCCGGCCGGAAATCGAGTCCAAACCGCCGCAATACCGTATAGTGCGTAAATCCAAATAAGCAAACGACCAGGCCGATCAGCAGGAGACCACAACTGTTCTGATGGCGAAACGGCACCAACACGTTCGCGATCGGAAAATCCGACATAGCGGCGGTCGGGAGTTGTGGACGATTGAAACTGTCGTCCTCTATCCGCGGATCCAGGGGATCGTGCTGCGGCGGCAGCATCTCGAGTTCCGGCTGTCCCACCCACTCCCCCTTAGTCCAGTTCCACGAACCGCCAACGCGGTCGCCATCGCGCACTTCTTCGGGAAAGGGAAGGACTCTTTTGAGCACGCCGGCAATGTTCGCAAAAAGCCAACTTCCGAGCGGTGGAACACCCAACGCGCCGCGCCAATGCGTTTGAATCGAATTCGGGAGCCAGGCATCGAGCTTCACGCCGGTCGTAGCGCTCTTCTTGGAATCTGTCTGGAGCGTGTACCGGTCCATCGATTCGGATAACCTTGTTTGCAGAAAGTTGCTGCCGGAAGGAGTCGCCACACTTCGCACGTACGCATAAATCCGGTTATTTCGTGCTAACACGTTCCTCGCGGTCTCAACTTGCAGATCCTCCATATTCGGGACCACGGAGTCGCTGAAAGCTATTTCGAAGAACTCCGCCGTCGGAAACACAGATACCAACGTCAATAGCAGTGTCAATGCGAAAACCAATACGTTGCCAATTCCTATCCGCTTGCGGGCATTCAGTGCTTTTGTCTTGCGAGTCACACACAAGATGTCGCCGGAATCGCAATCCGCAGGCTTTAGTTCACCCGCCCGGCCCAGCCATCCTAGTGAAGAGGGGTAACGCAGCGCGAAATAAGCCGCCAGCAATCCCGTAAATGGCAGCCCTAAGACCGTCGCCAAATACTGCCTCTGGCTGTGGTCCGCTCCCGTTAAGAACCGGAACAGCACCAGCAGCAAGGCAAACAATCCCACCAGCGCCCAAAGAATAAATCGCTCGTTCACTGTGGGACGAAGCCAGTCTTCTTTTGCCTTCAGATTGGCCCGGGTTGCGAGGAATCGGATTACAGAAATCCCCGCCGCCACCAGCACGCTCAGCGCGCACAAATACGCGGCTATATAAATAACCGTCAGCACCAGCGTATTCAGAAAGAAGCGTTGCCTCAAAGTGAAGTCGCGAAATACGATCAGCGTCCACGCTTCGTTGCCGTCGAAAGAAATCGGTTGTACTCGCATCCGATACTTCCTCGCGCTGTAATGCACCGTAAAGACCTCCGGCATCCGCGCGGCAATGGCTGATCTCATGCCCTGCGATGGGCGGATCTCGTTTAGAAAGTTTTCGCGCAAATTCTTCGCAGCATCGGAATGGAAGCGCACCACTCCTTTCTCGTCCAATATCGCGAAGCCGTCCATCGGTGATAACAGCGGGTTGATCACGGAAACAAACGGCGTTGCCATCGTTGCTATGAGCCTGGTGTTTCGAAAAGGCTGCACCCGGGCGATCACGCCGAAATAGTCGGTCGTGTTCGGGGAATAAACCGAATCCAGAACGAATGAATTGGGGGCGGGATCAACGCAGTCAATCGTCCAGAATCGTCCTTGTTTAGCGTTCCGAAACCATGGCTCACTGGAAACATTCGTCCTGCCGGTGGGGGTCGACCGTGAACTCCACTTCAGCACTTGATTGCCTTCTTCATCCACCCAGAAGACTTGATCAAACCACTGGTATTTGTTTTGGGATGTACTTGGGGAGTTAAAAACCTTCTTGTGCACGAGCACGCCCGGGTCGGCTTGGAACCGGTCGGCCTCTTTCTTATCGAGAGTCTTCGCGAGTTCCTGTTGCAATTCTGGATCTTCGGAAAGTTGTTTAAGTGTTCGGAGCGCCTCCGTGACTTCTTGCGTGAAATGGGTGTCGATCGATTGCGCTAATCGTTGAAGGCTGTCGTCCATTGATTGATAGCTGAAGACCTGCGAGTTGTAGTATGCGAGCACCGTAACCAGAATCGTGGCTGCAAGCATCGAAAGCCCAAAGGCCAGTGTTTCGCCCGGCCGGAACCCTTCCGCAGGACCCATCTTTGAAATCTTCAGCAACGGCCATGTCAATACCAATGCCAGCAAAATGAGTCCTGTGACATTGATCAGCCAGTCATACGGAAGACTTCGCGCGGCAGTAGTGAGGGTGGCCTCATCAATCAAGCCCACCAGTTCCAAGCTGGGCACCTTCTCGGCATCGGCTCCCGTCGCGACATCGGATACCGGTAAAACGATCGGCTGCAACAGCAGTTTGTACTTCCGCTCTGCAAACGACAAGTCCGCGACTCGGCTGTAACTCACGCCGGATGGCGCCGACGCCTCATTCTTTTCGCTGCTCGCTCCCTTGTCGTCGCTGGCCGCGCGCTTCGCCGGCATCGTCGTGGCAGCAAGGTCACCCAACGTTGCCATGCGTAGCGCACTTGATTGGTTTTGGTAGATCACACGGCCGGTCGACGTAATCACGGCCACGTCATCGAATCCCGTGCCGACCAGATCGCGCGTGGCCGACTCGATCGTCGCTTCGAGTGGGCTCTCGCCGCAGACAATCGTCTCGCCCCGCTTCAGCGAGGCAAAAATCGCGGGTTTATCCCCGGCGAGAATCCGGAAACTGAGGCCCTCCTTCACGTCCGGCCTTTTCTCACAATGTTTGATGAAGTCGAAGTCCCGAACCGGCGCTGTCTGCTCGGCATTTCGGGCCTGCCCGTGTTTCGTGTTATCTGCAGAACGCGAATAGCTCCGGTCTTTCCGGTCCGCCTCCGCCTCCAGCACGCGCGCAATGTTCTCCAGGCGTGACCGGATCTGGTCCGCTGCCAAGGCCAGCCGTCGAAAGCTTTGGTCCAAAAC
>JAFATG010000037.1 GCA_019244055.1 Acidobacteriaceae bacterium
CGGATATCTATTTCGTTGTGAACTCCTCGAATCGGCGCGTAAGTACAACGGCATCGGTTCGCGTGAGCGGGCGCGAGCCGCAATGGTGGGATCCGTTCGATGGTCAGGCGAATACCGCGCCGCATTCGGTAAGGAACGGGCGGACAGAACTCCCCCTAAGTTTGGCTCCCTACGAATCCAAGGTCTTGGTATTTGCTGAAGGCGAGAATTCCAACTTGTCTTCGCCGGCGGCGCACGCCGAAGTGCACACAAACTCGGCCATGGATGTCAGCTCCGATTGGGAAGTGACCTTTTTAGGAACGGGCCAAACCGTGAGGCTCGAGCACCTCCACTCATGGACCGAGGATGAAGCCACCAAGTTCTACTCCGGTCGAGCCGTATATACAAAAACCGTTCAGCTTCCGGAGTCGTTCTTGCAGGCGGCGAGAGTGCTCCTGGATTTCGGGCCCAGTGTGCCAGTCGACCCGTTTCTCCGCGAAACGCCGGGGATGCAGGCTTTGCTGGACGGCCCGGTACGTGAAGAGGCGATCATTTCTGTTAACGGCAAGCGTGCTGGCGCTGTCTGGCATCCTCCATACGAGCTGGATATCAAATCGTATCTCCACCCTGGTGAGAATCGCTTGCAGATAACTGTCGGCAACTTGGCCATAAACGAGATGGCCGGCCAAGCTATGCCGGATTACAGGTTGCTGAATCTGCGTTACGGAGAGCGATTCGTTCCGCAGGACATGCAGGGATTACGGCCGCTTCCGTCCGGGATCGTCCATTCGCTTAGTTTGCGGGCAGAGGAGCGATGAGGTACCACTACCGGCTGACCAGTTCGGGTCTAGCGCCGATACTGCGGAGGCAGCGATCCACCCAGAGTTTGGTCAGCTTCTCCTGCGTGCCGTTCTGCGATAGGCGGGAACGGAGGCTGCCGAACTCGACGTGGTCGAGCGGTTGATCCTGATTGAAGCAGGAGAATACGACGGTTTCCTTACCTGTGACCGGGTCCTTGTGCATCTGCAGGCATTGGGCGCAGATCTCTTTCATCATGCATTGCATGGGCGAATTGATGCTGCCGATGGCGTGATGATCGGGCTTCAGATACGGCTGGAGCACAGTGTGGCGAGCCTGCTGAACGGCGCGCATCATGCCGTCAGAGCCGATGACGATCAGGCGATCCACGGAACTGAGCGGAATTTCGGGTTCGCCCAGATCTCCACGCCCATAAGCCTCCATCGCCTGCACGATGTTGCCGACAAAGGCGCTGTCCTGCACGCGGCCCGGAGTGAAGCCGGGGGCTTCATCGCAGACCCACACGACGACGTCGGATGCTTTCTCGATCTCCTCGACTTTGTAACGGTCGATAATCTTCTTGTATCCCGCGAAGTAAATGACCCGCGATCCACTGGCACGCAGTTGCTGGCCGATGGAGAAGAGAACGGCATTGCCGAGGCCGCCACCAGCCAGCAGGACGGTTTCCTGCGAAGGAGTTTCGGTTGGCTTGCCCGTGGGTCCCATTAACACGACCGGCTCGCCGGGTTTCAGCAACGCACACAAATCCGAGGAACCGCCCATTTCGAGAACGATGGTGGAGAGCAGGCCTTTTTCGAAATCGACGGAAGCGCCAGTCAGGGCCAACCCTTCCATCGCAAGCGACGTACCTTCGGTGTGAGTGGCGAGGGATTCGTAATTCTGGAGCCGATAAAACTGCCCGGGCTGGAAAGCGCGCGCGGCGATAGGAGCTCGAATGACAATCTCAATGATGGTGGGCGTCAAGCGGGCGACACGCTCGACGACAGCGCGCAACTCGCGATTGAGACGTCCTATCACAGCCTCGGGTTTGGGCTCGGACGCAGGACGCCGAGCCAACACACGGGAGACCACCGGATAGCCTTGTTTCGCGCTTGCCATGGCTTTCACTACGTTGCCGGAAAACGACGGATGCAAGTCACCGAAGAAGCTGATGGCGCGGCCATCGGGCTGGAGAGAAACCAAAACGTAAGGAGAGACGGGCTTGGAAACACGCTCCGGTTGGACGGGATTGCCGTTCTCATCAACGGCCTGGAAATAGCGTCCGTCGAGCCTGAAGTTATGCTCGTCCTCGCGGGCGAGAACGGTATTGGGCTGAGTGCCGGCGGCCACCAGAATTGTGCGCGCGGGAAGCACAATGATTTCACCTGAAGGGACGAGCTTGCCAGTCGCGTCGTCCAGATGCTGCTTCTCCACATGCAGGGCTTTGGCGCTCCCGGAAGCATCGACCTCGACTTCCCGGGGCGCAAGGCGTTCCGCAAAACGAACGCCTTCTTCAAGGGCTTTGTTGACTTCCTCGTGATTAAGCGTGTAGCTAGGCGAATCAATGAGGCGGCGACGGTAGGCGATGGTGACTCCACCCCAGGAATCAAGCAGGTCAATCAGATTTGGAGCGCGGCCTTCACGAGCGGCGGTAGCGCGCTCGGCACGGATTGCTCGCGCGTGAGCGAGAAACTCCTGCGCGATCTCGGCCTCATCCGTGGTCCATGCGGCTTGCACCTCACGGTCCCCCAATTCGGAAACCAGAGCCTCGAAACGCGCGAGGAACTTTTCTACCTGGACGACGTAGTAGGCGAGGGACTCGGTAGCGGTATCAATAGCAGTAAGGCCGCCGCCGATCACCACGATGGGCATGCGGATCTGCAAATTCGCAATAGATGCAACTTTTGCGGCACCGGTTAGTTGCAGCGCCATCAGGAAATCGGACGCCTGACGGACACCGCGAACAAGACCGTTCTTCATCGGGATGACGGTTGGACGGCCGGCGCCAGCACACAACGCGATGTGGTCGAAGCCCATTTCAAAGGCGCTGTCGACAGTAAGGGTTCCGCCGAAGCGGACACCGCCAAACATGCTGAACTCGCCGCGCCGCTCCAGGAGCAAGCGGATGACCTTCAAGAAATTCTTGTTCCAGCGGACGGTGATGCCATACTCGGCGACTCCGCCGAACCCGGCCATCACACGTTCGTTCAAGCGTTCGTAGATTTCCGTGATGTCGCGCAAGGGGCGGAACGGCACACGCTCGCCGAAGGCGTCCGTCCCGGAAATATCTTCCGGCAAGGGCTCGATCTTCAAACCATCTACCGCAGCTACGGTATGGCCGTCATTCATCAAATGGTGCGAGAGACTGAAGCCGGCGGGTCCGAGGCCGACAACAAGAACCTTGTAGCCGGTTGGCGCGTTCGGATAAGGGCGCGAGAAGTTCAGCGGATTCCAGCGAGTCAGCAGGCTGTAAATCTCGAAGCCCCACGGGAGTTCCAGAACATCCTTCAGCGATCGCGTCTCAACTTGTGGAATATCGACAGGGTCCTGCTTCTGGAAAATGCAGGATTTCATGCAATCGTTGCAGATGCGATGTCCGGTGCCAGCGGCCATCGGGTTATCGATTACGACAATTGCGAGAGCGGCGATTGGATTGCCTCGTTCTTTCACGAGGTTCATCTCGGAGATCTTTTCGTCGAGCGGGCAACCAGCGAGAGTTACACCGAAAACGCTCGATTTGTAAGCGCCGTTCTTCTCTTTGAGACCGGTAGAACAGCTATCTTTGCCCTGGTTGTGACACTTGATGCAATAGTGCGCCTGATCGAGCGCGCCGACCAGATCCGTGCCCGGATCGGTAAGCTGAAACCCTTCACGGTAGCGCCAATGATCCCTGCTGAGCTCCAGTTGCACGAGGCCATCACTATGCGTCTCGTGAACGGGCACGAGGTGATGCATGTCGAGCTTGTGCGGTGTCTTGAACAGCACGCCCGCGTGATGTTTTGCCTTACCTTGCGGCGAAAGAGTGGCCCACGCCGCGTACTGCGCGGCAATGCGAAGATGGTCTGCGTGCTCGGCCTCTGACTGCAGCCAGCGGGTCACATGGCGCGCGAAACCGAACTCGGTCAGCGGCTCTTGCATAAGGGTTTCGAGCTCGGCAGCGAGTGCGAAACCGTCGAATGTACCTGCCTGCTCGGGCGTGTAAGTCGTAACGGCTTTGCGTTGAACAAAGCGGCGCTTAACGGAATAGAGCGGAGCCAGATCGGAATGCTGGGTTTGCAGCGAGAGCAACTCGCGTTCGATGCCAAATAACTTTCCGATGAAATCTTCCAGGTAAGGCGATAACTCGATGATCAGCTCGGAGCCGACCTTAGTATGGGCGGCGGGCGGATTCTCACGGGCTTCGAGCAAGCCTTCGCGAAGAGCAGGAGCAGCATCCCGTAGCTCGTCAAGGAAGAGGGCGTCGAGCCGCACTAATGCTTCGCGGCGGTAGAGATCGCCGAAAGTCAGTCCAAATGGCAAAGAAAGAGTACTGCCATCTCGAGCGTCACTTGATTTATTCACAACAGGTCAGTCAACGGGCAGAGTCGGAATAGAGCAGCCGCAGAAACTATTCGGGAACTGATTTCAGTTCCAAAACCCTGTTCAGAATCGCCGGAGCAACTACTCATCATTCTCGCAAATCAGCCTTACGGAAGGGGCTGCTCGAAGGCGATCTCGCTCAAGATGATCACGCGCGATTGCGTGCGATCGAATTTCAATCGAATGGCCTTTAACTTCGATGGATCGAAATTCGTGTTCTGAGTCGCAAAGGCGGAAAGAGGCATGGCGACCGTCTGAAAGATCGGTTCAGAAGCCTTCTCATACATCTTTCCGTCCAGATAGGCAACTTTCGTAAACTGCACTTTCAAAGGCGGAAGCAAGCCGCGGAAATTGCTCAGCGGGAGCCGAGACGTGATCCCATCGCCCGTTGTCAACTCTATGCTGAAATCCGTCCATTCCGGTTTTTGCTTCTGCTGTTTTTTGGACGCGTCTTTCTCCGCGGACTTCTTGCCAGGAGGCGGAGCATTCTCATCTGTAACAGCAATTGACAACGCAAGGGCCGAACGGGCATTCAGATTCCAGTCGTGCGCGAGACCGGATGGCAGATCCACGCTGTAGCTCGCAACTGGCGGCTCGCTTTTCCCTTTGGGGTGTTCGCGGTTCCAACCGATGAACACGCCGTTGTAATCGCGATTGTCATGACGATAAGGGATCCGCCCTTCACGCCAAACGGTCAGATGCTCCGCGGAAATGTGCCCGCCAGGAACAGTTGTTGTGGTCACGTCCGCGTCTTCATTGAAATTGCTCACGACTCGGCTTGCAGAGTCCAGATAACGATTCTCATACAGTGTGTTGGGAAGCCAATCGCGACCCGTTCTATAGTCCGCAAATAGCGGAAGGTATTCGCGCCGGTCATGCAAGGTCGTCTCGAGAAAGGCGGAGAGATACACCCTTGCAATACGCCGCTGCTCGTCGCCCTTGAGGAGCGGCCGTAGGTTGAGGAACCAATTTGTGGGAGCGCCGAAATCGGTTCGCCCCCAAACGGTATTGAACTGGCCGTGGTTGGCGCGGTAGATGTAGAGCTCGGATTTAAAGAATGATCCTGCACCGCTGAACTGGACGTGATCCCACTGGCGGCTACCCATGAACGACGAAACATCAGCGTCATTTGCGCCCTGGATCGTGAAATAATTGATGTCCTTCAGAACGCGCCATTGTCCGGCCGGTTTGTATTGCCCGTCGGCAGGGGCGATCGCGACAACGGACTTAATCGGGAAACCGTACTGGAAGCGAATAGTGGCGTCATCCGGATAATAGGCGAGCTTGTTAAATAACGCGGCCGTTGCTGCCGCTTCGCCCCCGCGTGAATGGCCCATTAACGCGACGTTTTCGAGATCGACCCGGTGGTAAAACGGATTTCTTCGATCCTCATTCCATTGACGCCAGAGTTTGAGATATTCTAAAAGCATCCAGCCACGGACTGCCTGCTGCTTAGGTGGATCGTGAAACAGGCCGCTGTTAAGAAAGTTCTCGTCAATGGACGCGAGAATGAATCCGCGGCTGGCCAGCAGCTCGCCCAAGTAGCGATAGCCGGCATCAGAGAACTCGGCCATGTCATGGTTTCCATGCACAATGAGGACCAGCGGAAAGGGCCCGAGTCCCTCCGGATACCAAACGCGCGCGTTCAAAGGTAGCTTGTCCATTCCGAATCCCCAATAGCGGCGGCGCACTTTGGCCTTCCAACCAGTAAAGTCTTTGAAAAACGGCGCGGCGTCCACGGTGGGGGTACGGATCGCGATGGAATTCCGATACTCAGGCCTCCGCAGGTCGTTCCCACTTCCATAGAACAGCTTCCTTACGCCGTAGGGCCCAGAGTCGGCGGGATTTTCGGAGGCGAGCATCGGGGGAAGATGCGCCTTGTTCTGCACCATCTGAATGAGCTCTTCGTTGATGCCATCACTGTGCAGAAAAGCAAATAGCCAGGCGTTGCCGGCGATCGTCAGTACGCAAAGCGTTACGGCAATGGCCTGCTTCTTTCTTGAAGAACTTCGGAAACGGCTCGAGAGGACAGTGGTGACGGCTGCGCCCATCGTTCCTTCGAGCAGGACGAGGAGGACACCCATCGTCCAGCCGAGGGATCCGAACCAGAGCAATGAGCAAAAGAGGACAACTCCTACAAAGAACCCGGGAATCCAGGCCGGCAGCTTGCGCGCGATCTTAAGAATAAGAGCGACGGCCAACATCGCGATCGGGATTCCGAGCGCTGCGATGGTAAACGCAAACAGTAGGTCGAACCAAAGGCCAAAGCCGAGCTTCAGGTTAAGGCCGCCGACGATCGCCGCCCAAACAACAGTTCCAATGAGCGCCAAATCGCACCCTTGCGGGCTTCAGGGCCTGGACGAACGTCCGCCCAGGTACGAACGCACCAGATACGAGTTTTTTGCATTACCGCTCGGATACGGTGGTGAAGCGCAGACAATGCTGAACTGCCTCGCAAATCGACGGCCATGCGATTCAGTTTAGTGGGTTTACAGAGTGCCTAGGGAGATGCCGGCTCCGCTATCGTGAGAAGAGTGGATTTAGAGAAGGCGATTTTACGCAAGGCTGGCGAGGCGGTCGGCCGATTCCGCATGATCCGAAACGGTGACCGGGTGGCGGTTGGTATCTCTGGAGGGAAAGATTCCATCACCCTGCTAGAGTCGCTGCGTTTGCTGCAGAAGCGGGCTCCGATAGAATTCTCTATCTGCGCTTTTACTATCGAGCAAGGCAAGTTTCTTGCTCCAATCGAGCCGGTTGGACGATGGCTCTGCGAGCGAGACGTCGATTGGACATACGTGGAGGATCAGCCATCGCTCAATCTTTTAGATGATCAACCTGAGCATGGTTGCGACGTGTGCAGCCGGTTTCGCAGACGAGCGGTGTATGAATTGGCCCGTAAGCTCGGAGCGAACGTAATCGCCTTCGGACATACGGCAGACGATTTTTGTGAGTCATTGCTCCGCAACGCTCTGTTCACGGGCCGCTTGAGCACTCTTCCACCAATCACGTGGTCGAGCAAACGGGAATTCCGGTTGATCCGACCGCTGGTGTACGTCACCGAGGACCTCACGCGAGCATTCGCCGAGTCGCTAGGCGCGCCTGTTATTCCATGCGGTTGCTCTCAGAAAACGGGCACGGTCCGGCGCACGCTACGTGATCTGTTTGCTGAACTCGAGCAAAGCCACCCGTATTTGAAGGAAACACTTCTGTCCGCCATGGGTCGAGTAGATACCTCGCGCCTTCTGGACACGCGATTTCTGGATTTGGACGGGAACGGTGGGCAATCCAACCCATTCGGGGAAGATCCGGAACTTATTGCGCTGAAAACCGCTTAGCATTTCGAGTAAACTTATTTGCGTTCCCATGAACGCGGAATTGATAGTGGTTAACGGCCCTCTGGCCGGAACTCGTTTTCCACTCGGCCGCGGCGAAATTGTCGCCGGCCGCGCTCCCAACGGGAATATTGTTCTCGCTGAGCCTGAAGTGGGCTGGCGTCATTGCCAGATTCGGCCACACGGCGATCGCTTTGTAATTAGAGACCTGCGAAGCTCAAGCGGAACGTACGTCAATGGCATGCGGTCGGCGGAGCGCTGGCTGGAAGATCGGGACCAGATTGGGATTGGCAAGACGATCTTGATGTTTCGTTCGGGGGAGGCCGGTACTGAACCAGCACCGGTCACGGCAGCCGAGACGAAACCTGTTCTGCTGGCCGCCTGTTCGATGGTCTTTCTATTTCGCGCCTTAGCGGCAGCAGTAAACGACGAGCAACGCCAGATGCTCCAGGATCAAGTATTGCGGCTTGTCTCCGATCTGATTCCTCAGCATGACGGTTTGCTTTTGTTGGGAAGCTCCTGTTCCGAACTCCTGGACCGCTATGCCGATACGAGTACGAACCACGAGACCGATTTCGCACCTTCGCTCACCCGAGTTTGCGAAGAAGGGGCGTTTGAGGATGCAGAGAACGGGATTATCGGCGTACCACTATACGTTAGCGGCGTCTTAGCCGGCGCGCTTCTGGTTCACCTTGTTTCCCGGCAGTCCTCGGCAGTGACTGCGCATTTGGAGACTTTGACCGCGATCGCGTCACTGGCGTCTGTCGGCTTTGAGGCCAATCAGGAAGTGGAGGCATTGAAAGCAGAGAATGCTCTCCTACAGGAGCAAATCGCCGTCAACACCGGCATCGTCGGAAACAGCCCTCCAATTAGAAGGCTGCTAGAGTTAGTCGATCGCGTAGCTCCCCGCGACACAACCGTTATGCTCACGGGAGAGAGCGGGACCGGCAAGGAATTGATCGCGCGCGCGCTGCATCACAAGAGCCCGAGATCAGAGCGGCCGTTTGTCGCGGTAAACTGCGCGGCGCTGACAGAGACGCTGTTCGAAAGCGAACTCTTCGGACACGAGAAGGGCGCATTTACCGGCGCAATTTCTCAGAAGAAAGGTCGGTTTGAGCGCGCTCAGGGCGGGACGATCTTTCTGGATGAAGTCGGAGAACTTGCTCCATCTTTGCAAGCCAAGATCCTCCGCGTTCTGCAGCAGCGAGAATTTGAGCGGGTGGGCGGAACGCAGGCGTATCCGCTCGATATTCGTGTGATCGTGGCGACGAACCGCGATTTAAGTGAAGACGTTCGCCAAGGCAAGTTTCGCGAAGATCTGTACCATCGATTGAATGTCGTTAGTCTCGAGTCGCCGCCGCTGAGAGATCGGAAGGAAGATCTTCCGCTGCTGGCGCATTATTTTCTCCAGCGGGCGGCCGAACGGTGCAAACGTCACGTTCAGGGCCTTTCCCGAGAGGCCGAAGAAATTCTAATGCAATACGCGTGGCCCGGGAACGTTCGCGAGCTGGAGAACGCAATGGAGCGCGCCGTGGTGCTCGGGGTTTCCGAGTGGGTGCTACCGGAGGACTTGCCGGAGACTCTGCTCGACGCAGCGCCGCGCGAGATGGGAGCCAAGTATCACAGCTCAGTAGGGCAGGCAAAACGCGAGGCGATCCTGGAGGCGTATGTGCAAGCTAAAGGCGATTACAAGCAGGCCGCGCGACTGCTCGGGTTGCATCCGAATTACTTGCTGCGCCTGGTACGCAACCTTTCGCTGCGTGAAGAAATTAACCGGGCACTATCAAACCGCGATCCGATGACTTGATGCCGGTGTGCAGCGCGGCGATACCGCCCGTCATCAGTTCAAAGCGGGTGTCGATGAATCCGGCATTGCTCATCTTCTCGCTCAGTTCGTCGGCACGAGGAAATTTCCGGATGGAATCGGGCAGATAACTATAGGCTTCCGCCGAGCCCGAAACTATTCTTCCGATCAGTGGCAAGAATACGCGGGAATAGACGCCGTACGCTGCCCGAGTGAAACGAGCCGGCGGATGTGAAAATTCGAGGATCAGGAGCATGCCCCCCGGTCTCAAAACCCGGTGGAGTTCTTTGAGACCTTCTGCGTAGTTCGCAAGATTTCGAAATCCAAAGGAGATCGTGATTGCATCCAAGGTGTCCCGAGCCAAAGGCAATTGCAGCGCATCGGCTTCCAAAAGAGGAGCCTCGAAGCCTTTTTGCCGCGCTTTGTATTGGGCAGAGACCAGCATGGGATGGCAGAAATCCGCTCCCATGATTCGAGAAGCAGCAACACGTTGAAGATCCAGCAGGACATCGCCGGTCCCACAGCAAAGGTCAAGGACCCGCGCGGCGGGAGACGCGAGCACGGGAGAGAGCTGCTGAACCAATGCTTGTCTCCAGCTTCGGTCAATGTTGAAGGAAAGGAAGTGATTGATGAAGTCGTACTTTGGAGCGATACTCGCGAACATCTGCTGAACCCAACGCGCAGCCTGCTGCTCGCCGGACACGCCGGGCGGAGTGGTTCCAGTGGCCAAGGTCATTGAAGGGATTCAACGATTGCCTGACGGATCAGTGCCGAGTCGAGATTAGGAACGACCTTAACCTCTCCAATCGAAACCGGCAGCACGAAATGGATTTTTCCCTGGATCGTTTTCTTGTCGCTCGAGAGCTTTGCGAGTAAACGCGCAGCATCGAGATTCCCTGCGGGTGGCACCGGCCCATAGCGGCAGATCAGGCGACGAATGCGGTCCCCGGTAGACGAATCAAGCATGCTGTTCAGTTCGGCCAGGCGGGTCGCGGCGAGCATGCCCCACGCGATCGCCTCACCATGCAGAAAACGGACGTAGTCGGTTTCAGCTTCAATAGCATGCCCGATCGTGTGTCCGAAATTGAGGATGCGGCGCAGACCGTCTTCGCGCTCGTCCGATGAGACGATCTCGGCCTTAATCCGGACAGAAGCAGCGATCAACTCATCTACGAGCTCGGGTTGTTGTGCCAGCACGGCGTCCGCGCGGCTTTCGAGCAAAGCGAACAGCGCCGAATCGCGAATTACACCGCACTTGATCACTTCAAACATTCCGGCTCGATATTCGCGATCCGGTAGAGTACCGAGTACCTCCGGATCAATGAGCACTGCCAGAGGCTGGTGGAAGCTGCCGAGAAGATTCTTTCCGTTCTTGAGATTGACACCTGTCTTGCCGCCCACAGCCGCATCGACTTGAGCGAGCAGTGTCGTCGGAATCTGCAATACCGGCACTCCGCGCATGAATATTGCGGCGAGAAATCCGGCCACGTCGGTCACGATGCCGCCGCCAAATCCGATCACCAAGCTCGTCCGATCCGCGTGCGCTTCCATCATCTGCTCCGCCAATTCCTCGAGCCGGGATAGGCGTTTGTTCACCTCGCCGCCAGGAAAGAAGAGAACGCTCAGCGAGCCACTGGGAAACTGTGCCTCGACCGACGCTCTAAAGTGGTCCCAGACATCCTGTGTGGTGACAAGAAAGACCTTGCCGGTGTGCGCCGGAATGAATTCCTGAATGCGCCATAGAACACCGCGATTCACAACGGCTTCATAGGCCTGTTGTCCGGTTTGCACTCGAAAGGCAGGCACGTGATCCCGTTGTACCATGTGGATATTACAGCTTCGCCTCAGCGTTTGAGCACCGATTTCATCGTGGTGGGAGCAGGCGTTGCTGGTCTGTGTGCTGCGATCGAACTGGCGGAGGCCGGACGCGTTCTGGTTATCGCCAAGGACAGTTTGCTCGAATCCTCCTCCGAGTATGCACAGGGCGGGATAGCGGCCGCGCTCAGCGATGACGACGAGGTCGAACTGCACGAACAGGACACAATTGTTGCGGGTGATGGACTATGCAAGATCGAGGCAGTTCGAACTTTGGTGGAAGAAGCTCCGGCGGCCATCGAACAACTGATTGAATGGGGAACTGCGTTCGATCGCGCCGGATCGCAGTTGCTCTTTGCTCGCGAAGGGGCGCATAGCCGGAACCGGGTTTTGCACGCACGTGGCGACTCTACCGGTCACGAGATCGTCCGCACACTTCGGAACCATGCGCGTTCCCTGGATAATGTTTCCTTTCAGAGCTTTGCTGCCGTAACCGATCTGCTGAAAATCGACGGCGAAGTTGGAGGTGTGGTCGCTCTCGATGAGGCGAATCACACAATAGTGTGGATTGAGGCGCAGGCTGTACTTCTGGCTACGGGCGGTCTCGGCCGAGTCTTCGAGAACACGACCAATCCCGACGTGGCAACCGGCGATGGAGTCGCATGCGCGTACCGCGCCGGAGCGGTGATTTCAGATATAGAGTTCGTGCAATTTCACCCCACTGCGCTGTACCTCAAGAATGCTCCGCGTTTCCTTCTCAGCGAAGCGCTGCGCGGAGAGGGTGGCTATCTGCGGAACGCAAGCGGCGAGCGGTTCATGGAGCGCTATCACTCACAAAAGGAACTGGCTCCGCGGGATGTGGTTTCGCGATCTGTTGTTATGGAGATGCGCGCTACCGGAGACGAAAGCGCATTTCTCGATTTAACTCATCTCTCGCCAGGGCTGGTCCGGGAACGGTTCCCCAGGGTTTATGAGACTTGCTTGCGGTATGGCATTGACTTGGAAACGACACCCGCGCCGGTGCGTCCCGCCGCCCATTATGCGATGGGGGGAGTACAGACGGATCTCTACGGCCGAACCAGTGTGCCGCGGCTGTATGCTGCAGGCGAGGTGGCGTGCACTGGAGTACATGGCGCGAACCGGCTGGCAAGCAACTCGTTGCTCGAAGGTGTGGTATTCGGAGCGCGAGCCGGAGAGGCAATGTCGGAAACGCGCGACGTTCCGCGAAAGGAAGCGGGATTCACTGACCCGGTTCTGTATCCTTGCATCGCGGAGCGCGACGTTCGGGCGATCGCCTGGAATTCGTGCGGCGTTCTCCGCAGCGGACCTGAATTAAGAGCGGCGCTGAACCGGCTGCGCGAGCGCCGCTTCCAGTCAATTCAATCTCCCGAGAGGGGCACGTTCGAGCTTCGAAATATGCATCAAGTGGCGACGCTGATTGCGCTGGCGGCATTGATGCGAGAGGAGAGCCGCGGCGGACACTATCGCACTGACTTCCCCCGGAAGTCGCGCAAATTCGAAAGGCACTCGGTGATCCTGAACAACGGCCTAGAGCCGAACGTGGCCTTTGCCTGAGTCACGGCCCCATCAGAGCGCGTATACCGCCTTCGCGCTCCTTCTGTTCGCAGTCCCGTTGTCCCACTCCACGCCGTGGGCAGCTTTGTGGACGGCCCCTTGCATTCTGATTGCGTCTCTCCTGATTACATGGGGCGCCGAATCTGCGCAATTCTTTGTTGCCCAGGGTTTCGCTCTCGCCATATTGGCGTGGATGCAAACGCTTCCCGAATTTGCCGTAGAGGCGGTCTTGGCTTGGAAACAGCAGACAGCGTTACTTTTGGCGAATCTCACGGGCGCGCTGCGGCTCTTGACGGGCCTGGTTTGGCCAATCATATACCTGACCGCAGCACTCGTACATCGGAAGCGAACCGGTAAACCGCTTCGGTACATTGCGCTCAACCGAAATCACAGCATCGAAGTTGTCGCGCTGCTTTTCCCCTTGCTATACGCTTTGGTGATCTGGTGGAAAGCGGAACTGCACATATACGACGCCATCGTCCTTGTAGGTTTTTATGCTGTCTATCTAGTGCTCCTGACAAAACTACCGCCCGAGTCTCACGACGCAATCGAGGAACTCGAAGCGGTTCCACGAGCGATTGTGAGAGCGGGTCGTCCCTCGCGGATCGCTGGAATTGCAGCGTGTTTCCTCGCGGGTGGAGTCCTCATTTACTTGGTCGCCGAGCCGTTCCTCGGCAGTCTGGTTGCGCTCGCGGGGGCCATCGGCATTCCCAGTTTTCTGGTGATCCAGTGGCTCGCTCCCATCATCTCCGAGTTTCCAGAGTTGGCCTCGACTTTCTACTTCGCGCGGCAGGAGGAGAGCGCGGCAACGGCCATCATGAACATCGCTTCCAGCAATATCAACCAGTGGACACTGCTGGTGGCCATGTTGCCCGTGGTCTTCTCGATGAGCCGCGGCACGCCTTCAGGATTTGAACTCGACTCGGAGCAGCGAGCCGAGCTGCTGCTCACCATAGCGCAGAGTCTGATCGGAATAGTCTTTCTGATCAACATGGAATTCGCCTGGTGGGAAGCGCTCGCCATGTTTGTTCTTTTCGCGGCTCAATTCATATTGCCGGCGTTCTTCGGGGAAGCGATACGCGTTTGGGTTACATACGCGTTCTTTGCTTGGACCACCATGACGGTTGTCGCCATCGCGATTCGGAGGCGTGCGCCGGTGGCGCTCACCAGCTTTGTAGCAACCTGGCGCGCCCATATCAGACAGTAGGACTTGGCGTTATCCGCTTTCACCTAACTGTTAACTAGCCGATTCACCTTTTTCTTCCATGGCACCCGGTGTTCTTGTTCGTAAGTGCTTGGAAACAGGCTAGCGACTATTGGTGCCAAAATCGCATCGCCTGTGAGCCATCGCTCGAACGGAAACGCGAGAGAGACGGAGGCCCCCAAAGGACTCCGAAATCACAAAGGAGACTCGTATGACACGCCAACTCACTAACGCTTTCTTGATCGCGGGGCTCTCCGCGTTACTCGGAGCCGCCGTTGTCAATGCCCAGGACAGATCAGAAAAAGCGAACATTCCTTTCGTCTTTCACACGCAACAGACAACCTTCGAGGCCGGAAAATATACAGTGCAAGAGAGGACCTCGACCGGGCTATTTCTGCTGCGCAGCGATGAGACGGCAAACGCTGTTCTCATGCAGATGCATCCTGGGCCGAGCGCCGATCCTGAAAAACCGAAGCTGATCTTTGCCTGCTACGGACACGACTGCGCATTAGCAGAGATCTCAATGGAGGGTAGCGACGTTACTTACGCCCTGCCGGATTCCGCGATCGAAAAGAACCTGAAACATAAACTCGGTATTTCTTCCATGATTTCGGTTCCGCTGAAAGGGCGCTAGTCCGGCGTCCTCAGACTCAGCGATCCGTAAATTGAAGGAAAAGGCCGGTGCTCGGATTACGATCCGAGCACCGGCTTTTTTACTGCGTGCTGAAAGAACGAAACTCGGACAATGTGCGGGGTGACTCAGGCGTTGCCGAAATTGATTAGAGCTACGCCGAAAATGATCATGAGCAAGCCGCCGATCTTTGCGATCGTGAACGGCTCTTTAAAGAATAGCCGCGCCCAGATGATGGCCCAGATGTATCCCAACGACACCATCGGGTACAGAACCGTGAGCTGTCCCTGAGCGACGCCCATCATGTAGAACACGGACGAAAGCAGATACAACAGGATCCCGACGGCCAGCCAGTAATTATTCAGTAGGCGAGCGAGGCTGCCCTTCATGTGTTCTGCGCCAAGCTTAAGGAAAACGGCACCGAAGGAGCCGATAAAGGATCCGAAAAGCACCAGGATAATTGAGCTGAGCGGGGTCTTCATGGGTTCCTATTTCTTCAACCCCAGCACGGACACACCGCAAACAATGAACGCGATGCCGGTGGTTCGAAAGAAGTTCAGATGCTCGCCCGGCAGCACGAAGAGTGAGAGAATCGTGACCCAGACATAAGTTAGGGCAATGATGGGGTAAAGCCTGGACAGTTCGCGGCCCTTCAACGCCAAGGCCATCAGAAACGTGTTGATACCGTACATTCCATAGCCAATGAAGAGTTTCATATTCGTGATAACTCCCAGGCAAAAACGTACGATTAACCCGGGCTCGCGCAATACTTGCACTAGCGTCACGTGCGTGCCAAGCTGAGCAGTCCCCTGTTTGACAAAGATTTGCGCGAGCGCGCCAATCAGAGTACAAGAGAATACGAGCAGAAAAGAACGTCGCGCTTGCGCCCTTTCGTCGGGAACAGTAGCTTCAATCACAGTTGGGGAAGTCAAAGGAGTCAAATCCGGTACGGTGGGCTACCTCACCAGTCTAAAGCATGATGCTCCCGATATCAGTCGGTTACACTTGAACCGATGTCAGCGCCGCTGATTCCTTCGCCGCTGGACTATATTGGGCGACGCCTGTTCGCGTTCTACCCGGCCATTCGGAATGCCGCTCCGAATGAATGGCTGCTGGGAACGGGCTCCTGGGCCGAGGTACAAGTAGTCAACGCAAAAAGCGGCGCGGAATTGTGGATTCCCAGGCAGTACGTCGGCGCAGTCTCCGAGAGCGAGAGTTCTCTTCTGATTGTGGGCTTAACCAAGGAGCTGGAATGCCGCGGAGGTTCGGTGGAACCGCGCGTCAAGGGCGTCATTGAGATGCCGCACGCGGAATCTGCGCCGCCCGAAACGGGCCCGGACCATCCACGCCGGGCACCGGGTCCAGCCGAGGTGGTGGATATACGTTTACCGGAACGAGCAGACTCATCGATGAACAGAGCGATAGCAGGCTTGGCCATCAGCGCTCTGGTCGTATGCCTGCTCGCGGCTCTGGTTGCTCTCGTTCGCTCGCTTCCTCGATCAGGTTCCCAAGCAACTGAACCGCAGCTTCTCGCTCCCCGGAGCGGAGCAGCTTCAGCACATCCGAGTCGATAACCCGGTACCAGAAGCTGCGGCGGGCTTGAAAGTCGGGGACGCGCCGAGCAATCTCAGGCCGAATGGCGTTCAGCAATCCGAGCAAGTCGTCGTACTCCGGACCGAGTTCGTGTTCGAAACGCTCTCTGAGCCGGACCGCTAGCGCTGGGGCCGATCCATTGGTAGAAATTGCGATCGTCAAATCGCCTCGCCGAAGCACCGAGCCGAAACTGAAACGGGAGTGGGCAGGATCGTCTACCGAATTGCATAAAATCCCCTGCTCTTCGGCCAAGCGAAAGACCTCCAGATTGTCTTTCTGGCTGCTGATTACCAGGAAGCAGCCGGCCAAATCGCGGGGTTGAAAGTCTCGGGCGTGCCAGACAATGGACCCGCTAAGTGCCAGACGCTCGATGGCGGGCTCCGCGGTCGCGTTCACGTAAACGACCCGGGCGCCGGCGTCAACCAGCCTCTTCAGCTTGCCTGCGATCTCCGAACCAGCGCCGCTTACGAGACATTTCTTGCCCGTTAAATCAAGAAAAATGGGATAACGAAAATTCACGCCTCTATCCTGGAGATATTGTCAGTTCCGCGCCTTTTTCTCATCGATAGTTTCGGGTTCATTTTCCGCGCCTACCACGCTCGCGCGCGCAGCGCGGCCCCGCCTATGCGCACCAGCGGGGGCCTGTCCACCGAGGCGGTGTTCATCTTTCACAATATGCTGCGCAAGCTGATGACGGATTTCAAACCGGACTACATCGCCGCCATCTTTGAAAGCAGCGAGCCGACTTTTCGGTCTGAAAGCTTCGCGCAATATAAAGCAAATCGCACAGAGATGCCCAAGGATCTTGGGGAGCAGATTCCATACATCCGCCGCATACTGCAGGCCTTGCGGATTCCAATACTTGAATTCCCGAGCTTCGAAGCCGATGACGTAATAGGCGCCATCGCCTGCCGCGAGCCCGCCAAGCCCTGCGAGGTCGTTATCGTATCGAGCGACAAGGACATGCTGCAACTAGTCAACAATCGCGTCTTTATGCTCAATCCCATGAAGGATAACGAATGGTACGATGCCGCAAACGTCGAACAGTTCATGGGCGTTAAGCCGTCGCAAGTTGCGGACCTGCTCGCTCTCAAAGGCGATTCGATCGACAACATCCCGGGCGCTCCCGGGATCGGCGATAAAGGGGCGCGTGACCTGATCGCGCGTTTTGGATCTGTCGAGGCGGTACTTGAGCGGGCCGCGGAGGTGGAGCGAAAGACGTATCGCGAAAGCCTTATCAGCCATCGCGATCAGGTACTCCTCAGTAAACAGCTCGCGACCATCCAGACTCGGGTTCCTATTGAGGTCGATTTGGAATCGCTTGTTGCTGATACGCCCGACAACTCGGCGTTGAAGGCCCTATATAAGGAGCTTGAATTTTTCAGCCTGCTGAAAGACCTGCCTCCCGAGGACGACAGCGCCACTCGCGATTACGGCACCCTATCGGAGGCGGCCGCGGTGTCTGAGTGGCTGAGCCGCCGCCCCGCGGATGCGCCCATTGCGGTCGCTCTCGATTTGACTAACGGGTTCGTTGGACTTTCGTATCGGAGTGGTGAGGGCCGCGCTATACCGCTTTCACTGCTGGATCAGTTTCGCCCCGTGCTGGAAGCAAAGGGCGTCAACAAGATCGTTCATGATGCCAAGACATTCTTGTTGGCAGCCAGATCCCTCGGCATCAAGCCGGAAGATGTTGCCGAGGACGTGATGCTCTACGCATTTCTTGTCAGCGCCGACCCCGGCGGGTGCTCGCCTGAAGCGCTCGCGGAGCGCTTCCTCGATCGGAAACTCAACGCGGCGGCCGACCAGCAAGCGGAAGCGACGCTCGCCATTACGGAACTTCTCCGGCCACAAATCGACGCTCAGGAGCTTCGGAAGGTATACGACGAAGTCGATCTGCCTCTCGTGCCCGTTCTGGCGCAAATGGAAACCAACGGTATCCGCATCGATACCGGGGTACTTTCAGAGTTATCAACACGGCTCTCCGAGCGTGGCGAGAGAATCGCGCAGCAAATCTACGACCTTGCCGGTCACCCGTTCAATATCAACTCGCCTCAGCAGCTTGGGAAGGTGCTCTTTGAAGAGCTTCGCTTACCGGCTCCGGTGAAATGGGGCAAGGGTAAAGTAATTTCGACCGCGGCGGACGTGCTCGAAGGCCTTGCGCCCGGCTATCCTGTTGCCAAACTCGTTCTTGATTACCGGCAGCTCAGCAAACTCAAGGGCACATACATCGACGCGTTGCCGCAGCTCATTTGTTCGGAGACGGGCCGCTTGCATACGACCTTCAACCAGACCGGAGCCGCTACGGGCCGCCTCTCTTCTTCCAACCCGAACCTTCAAAATATTCCGATCCGTACGGAAGAAGGGCGTGAAATCCGCGCTGCGTTCATTCCCGAGGCCGGTTGGGACCTTTTGATTGCGGATTATTCCCAGATCGAACTCCGGCTGCTGGCCCATATGTCGGGCGATCCCGTCCTGGTCGAATCGTTCACGAACGAGGAAGATATTCACACGCGCACAGCGGCGGAGGTTTTCAAAGTTCACCCATCCATGGTGTCCGCCGAAATGCGCCGTTCGGCGAAGGCGGTGAACTTCGGGATCGTCTATGGGCAAACCCCATTCGGTCTGGCCCAGACTCTTTGTATTGATCGAAAAGAGGCGGAACTTTACATTCGACGCTATTTCGAGCGATATGCCGGGGTGCGCGAATTTATTGATCGGACAATCGGCGAAGTCCGCGCCACCGGGGTAGCCAAGACGCTCTTCGGGCGACGCCGTCCGATTCCGGACATGCAGAGCCGCAATCCCGCAGCGCGCTCGTTCGCTGAACGCACGGCGGTCAATACACCGCTACAAGGGACGGCGGCGGACTTTATAAAACTTGCAATGATCCGCATCGCACGAGTACTCGAAAAGCAACACATGCAATCGCGCATGCTCTTGCAGGTACACGATGAGCTGGTCTTCGAAACGCCGAGTGAAGAGAAGAATCAATTGAAAGAGCTTGTGAGGCGAGAAATGGAGAAAGTGGCCGAATTATCTGTGCCGCTCGTTGTCGAAATAGGAACTGGGCCAAATTGGAGAGATGCAAAATGATGAGGGCTGCGCTTCTCGTCTTTACTTTGGCGACAGCAGCCACGTTCCTCTCCTGCAAGAAAAACGCCAAGATCGAGGCTGCTCCGGCTCAGTACAAAGTGAAACTTCAGACCACGAAAGGAGACGTCGTCATTCTGGTTCATCGCGATTGGTCTCCTATTGGCGCCGATCACTTTTATGAGCTGACGAAAGCGGGATTTTACGACAACAATGGAATTTTCCGCGCGCTGCCGGGTTTTATTGTGCAATGGGGCATCAACGGCGATCCACAAGTGAACCGCAATTGGAGCGAGAAGAGCATCCCGGATGACCCGCCGAAGGTTTCGAACAAGATCGGCACCATCGTTTTTGCCAAAACCGGAGAGCCTAATTCGCGCACGACCCAGGTCTTCATCAATCTCGGCGACAACAGCGCTTCATTGGATCCGCAAGGGTTCACGCCATTTGGTGAAGTGATTCAGGGCATGGACCACATCATGGAGTTCTATACCGGCTATGGCGAGGGTCAGCCGAATGGCGCGGGTCCAAGCCAGGCCGACATCGCCGAAACCGGAAACGCGTATCTGCAACAGCGCTACCCGAAAGTCGACTACATCAAAAAAGCTACGATCATTCCCTGATCAAGAAGTTCGCTTCACGATCCAGTCTCCGATGATCTCGAGGACCTTCGGCGATATAGTTTCAGGAATCGTCGAGTATTCCCACCCGAGTCCCGTTTCGGCAGGCTGAAGCATGTAGTTGAGTCCGGGAAGTATCTCGATTGTGGTGTCGTGATTTCCGCCGCGCGCAAACGCCGCCTTCATTGCCGCGGCATTCTGCTCGGCATCCACTTCGAGGTCCTTCGTACCGTCGATAGCGAGCACCGGGCACGTAACTTTTTCGAGGGCGATGGCCGGATCATAAGACAGGAAGAAGCGGATCCAAGGTGATTTCATTCGCTCTGCTTGTTTCTGCCACTTTGCCGCGAATTGCTCATCTACATCCGGAAACTCCGCAGTTTTCTTTCCTTTTCTTACGGCGTCGTACAACGCTTTGCCGATTTTTTGATCCGCCTTGATCTCCTCTTCCGGCAAGTGTGCGGCTGTTTCCGACCGAGCCATTTGCGTAAGCAAGACCTGCTCGCCCGGTAGCGCTGTCCCTGCCAGCAGCACAATGAATGAAATTTGCGGGAGTTTTACGGCCACCATGGACGCGATGATCGCTCCCTCGCCGTGACCGATGCAGCCAATATGCTTCTGATCCACTTCGGGGCGTTTCTGCAGAAATCCTATGCTTGCCTCGGCATCTGACGCGAAATCTTGGGTTGTTGAGATCTCGAACCAGCCAGTGGATTTTCCTGTTCCGCGGTCATCGACTCGCAGCACCGCAATGCCACGGCGCGTCAAGTAATCAGCCAGGACGAGAAACGGCTTGTGGCCGGCGATGGTCTCATCGCGATCTTGCGGCCCGGCTCCCGAAATCAGGAGGACCGCTGGATATGGGCCGCTTCCGGCCGGCTCAGTCAGAGTACCGGCCAGGTGAATGTTCGCTTCAGGATTCGAATATCCCACTTCCTCCTGCTGATAGGGGAAGGGCGGCTTAGGCGTTTGCGGGCGCTCTGCAGTCGTTTCCCCAACTGGGGCAGTGGGTTGCTGAACAAATGCCAGTGATGAGATGCTGACGCAACTCGCCGCGATCGCGATCAGGGCGATCCGCAAGACTCGATCTCCCATGCTGCTCATCATAAGACTTAAGACCACGTTTAGAGCGCGATTTGGATCGGATGCGAAACTTGGAGTAGAAAATGACTGGAAATGAGATTCGCGCGAAGTTTTTGGATTACTTCGCCGGACAGAGTCATCGCGTGGTTCGCAGCTCATCGCTTGTCCCCGCCAATGATCCAACACTGTTGTTCGCCAACGCTGGCATGAACCAGTTCAAGGAAGTTTTCCTCGGCCTGGAGAAGCGCGA
>JAFATG010000096.1 GCA_019244055.1 Acidobacteriaceae bacterium
CTCTACACGAAAGGCGACCACGCGTTCGAAGACCTGGTTGCGAGAGACGATCTGAATCTCGTGGTGATCGCTACCCCCTGGCAGTGGCACGTTCCAATGGCCGTAGCCGCAATGAAAAATGGCAAGCACGCTGCCACCGAAGTGCCGGCAGCAACCAGCCTGGAAGAATGCTGGCAATTGGTAGACACGTCGGAGGCAACGCGCCGCCACTGCATCATGCTCGAAAACTGCTGCTACGGCGAAAACGAAACGCTTGTTCTCAATATGGTCCGTGCCGGGTTGTTCGGCAATCTCCTTTATGGTGAAGCCGCTTATCTGCACGACCTACGCGAGGAACTCTTCTCCAATAAAGGCGAAGGGCTCTGGCGTCGTACATGGCTGACCAAAGTCAACGGGAATTGCTATCCCACGCACGGCCTCGGGCCAGTCGCGAATTATATGGGCATCAATCGCGGGGATCGATTCGATTATCTGGTTTCGATGAGCAGTCCGGCGCGCGGTCTAGCCGCCTACCGTGAGGCCCACATACCCAAGGGCGATCCGAAGTGGAACGAGAACTATATCAGCGGCGACATGAATGTCTCCCTGATTAAAACGGCCAACGGCCTTACGATTAACCTGCAGCACGACGTCTCTAATCCGCATCCGTACAGCCGCCTCAACACCATTGCCGGGACGAAAGGTATTTTCAGGGACTATCCTCCGGGAATCTATTTCGACAGGCAGCCCGGTGAAGAGGATTACGCCAGCATCGACCAATACAAAGCGCAGTATGAAAACCCCCTCTGGAAAAAGCAGGGCGAGATCGCGCGCAAGTTAGGCGGGCACGGCGGCATGGATTTCATCGAATGCTATCGCTTGACGGACTGCTTGCGAAAGGGACTTGTGCCGGATCTGGACGTGTACGATGCAGCAGCCTGGTCCGCTCCCTGGCCCTTAAGCGTACAGTCTGTAGCGGAAGGGAGCACGCCCCAGAAGTTCCCCGACTTCACGCGCGGAAAGTGGCAAGAACGCAAAGGCTCTCCCATCGCGGAGATCGAAGATTAGCAGGTATCTGCGCAGCGCTATTTCTCGCGTAGCAGGAATCTCTTCGCAGAGGTAAGTTCCTTCTGCCTCTGCTTGTCCACCACGGGAAAATGCAGCTTGAGTGATTCCAGGGTATCGATAACGACCGAGGCCACCACCAGGCGAGTAAACCATTTGTTATCGCCGGGGACTACGTACCAGGGCGCCTCCAGCGTGGCCGTGTGGCGAATCGCGTCCTGATAAGCCTGCATGTAATCGCTCCAGCGTTCCCGGTCGTGCACATCCGATTCTGAGAATTTCCAGTTCTTTTCCGGTTCGTCGAGTCGTTGGAGAAAACGGCGCTTCTGTTCGTCCCGGGATACGTTCAGGAAAAATTTCCGAATAACAATGCCGTTGCGGCTCAGATATTGCTCGAAATTCCGAATGTCTTTGAACCGCTCTTTCCAAAGCTTCTTTGTAATCAAAGGCTGGGGAACGCGCTGTGCTGCGAGAAGATCGGGATGTACGCGCACCACCAGAACTTCCTCGTAATACGAACGGTTGAAAATGCCGATGTGGCCCCGCTGCGGCAAGCCCTTCGACGCACGCCACAAGTAATCGTGGCTGAGGTCTTCCGCCGAAGGCTGCTTGAACGAGTAGACCTGGCATCCCTGGGGATTCACGCCGGACATGACGTGCCGGATCACGCTGTCCTTACCACCGGCATCCATCGCCTGAAAAATCAGCAGAAGAGCCCAGCGATCATGTGCGTACAGCTTCTGTTGCAAATCACTGAGCCGCTCAATGCCCTGCTTGAGCAAATCGCCCGCCTCGTTTTTGAGATCGAGATTTTGGTGGTCGGCGGGGTCGAAGTCGCTCAGCCGAAAGTTCTTGCTCCCCGCTAAGCGATACGGCTTAACGAGTTGTGGGAGATCCGTTAATTTGCCCGCCATCTACTTGGGCGTGCTGGACCGAAGAACCTCATCCGGCCTTGCTTCCTCACCGTGATTTGGCGAGCCATCCACCCTCGCGAATTCGAATCATGAGCATGTATCCGATGATCAGGAGATTGATTACGAGCACGCCCACTCGCTCCCAATCCGCCCGTTCCATAATCTTGAGGATCTCCAAAGGCAAGTAGAGAGTACCGGAAAGGAGAGCGAACCACTCTGCCCAGACACGCCGGTGCCACAAACCCCAGGCTTCGAGGAATCGAACGGCAGCGTAAACGGCAACCGCCGCCAAAATCGTGATTAGGCGAGCATCACTGACTTTCAAAGCAGCATTCATCAAAGCTTCGCCGATTCTTCGGTCCACATCTATATGCAGGTGGAACAAGAGATTCTCGGTGAAATCCTCCGCGTGTTTATGGACAAAGACCAGAACAATTCCCAGTGCCAGGACCACGATCCCCTTGAGTGCTTCGAAAACGGCAACAGTGCGTAAACCTGCTGCGCTTGTGCGCTCATCAACCTGTGCAGGCGGATGAGGGTGCACCGGTGGGGTTACCGAAACCTCCATGCTTTGATGCTCCCATAAGCTCCAGGCTGGATCCGAGGCAAAATACAAAATTTCGTTTTCCAGTACCCTGCCCCTACTATTTCTTGTATTTCAAATTTTTATTTGGGGTACAGTAGTACTAACCGGGCGGTGCGCTACAAGGGCATCGCCCTCCTCCGACACAGCAAGGGTCCGAGGGTAAACTTGGGCCTTTGCTGCGAAAATCCTGAAGCGCACGATAAACTGTCGCCATGCTGCTCCGGCCAGGCGCTCGGTCACATCTCCGCCTTTTTCTATTCGCAGTTGCCTCGGCCAGTGCCGCGGTTGCAGGACCGTCACCTGCGCTCCAGAACCTGCTTCATCAGATCTTCGTCGAGCACGCATATGAGGGGAAAGGGCCTCCTCAGTTCGACTGGTTTGAGGACGGCGCAGCCTATACGGCTTTGGAGAAGTCGGTAGACGTTCCGGACGGTCAGGATATTGTTCGGTATGAAACGAAGTCGGGAGCGCATCAAGTTCTGGTTTCGGCTCGAACTCTCATTGCCGGAGGCGAGAAGAAAGCACTCAACATCGAAGGATACCAGTTTGCGAAGAACAAGCTGCGCCTGCTGATCTTCACGAACGCAAAGCCGGTCTGGAGGCAACACACTCGAGGCGACTATTGGTTGCTGGATTTGCACACGAAAACGCTGGAGAAGCTCGGCGGGGGTGGCGAGCCATCCTCTATGCAATTCGCGAAGTTCTCTCCCGACGGCACTCAGGTCGCCTTCGTCCGCGCGAATGATTTATTTGTCCAAGATCTTGCGAGGTTTGCTGTTCGTCAACTCACGCACGATGGCTCCCATACGATCATCAACGGTACTTCCGATTGGGTGTACGAAGAGGAATTGGACGTGCGCGACGGATTTCGGTGGAGTCCCGATGGCCGGCGAATCGCCTTTTGGCACTTCGATTCGAGCGGCGTCGGGGAGTATCCACTGATCGACTACACAGATTCTGTTTACCCGACGATCCGGATGATTCCGTATCCAAAGGCTGGAACAACGAATTCCGCAGTAAGTGTGGGCGTGGTAGACATTGCTTCCGACGAGATGAAATGGATGGCCGTTCCGGGCGATCCGCGTAACAACTATATTGCTCGAGTCGAATGGGCCGGCAATTCAAATGAATTGGCGATCGAGCAACTCAATCGTCTCCAGAACACAGCGAATTTGCTGATCGCCGATGCTTCCACGGGGAAGACCACGCAAATCTTTCGGGATGAGGGTAAGGCTTGGGTCGATCTGAACGAGATCCGTCCGATGGGCCAGGACTTTGTCTGGCTGAGCGAGCGAGACGGTTGGCGGCATGCCTATCTGGTGCATCGCGACGGCTCGACACCGAAGCTGTTAACACGCGGGAATTTTGATGTGATCGGGATGGCCGGCGCACTGGAGAAGCAGCACGCGATCTATTTCACAGCTTCTCCTTCAAACGCCACGCAATGCTATCTCTATCGGGCGGAAGCGACCGAGCCAGGGCCGCCGCGTCGCATCACGCCCGAAAGTGAGCCCGGCTTTCACTTCTATGGTCTTTCTCCTGACGGGAAGTGGGCTTTGCATCGGTTCAGCCGCTTTGATGATCCCTGGCGCTTCGAATTGATTCATCTCCCTGATCACGAAACAGTACATCTCTTTTCAGATAATTCCGAAGCGCGCGAGAAAGTCAAACCGCTCCTAGCGAACAAGAGCGAGTTTTTCCAAGTGGAGATCGGTGCCGGTGTGACTCTCGATGGCTGGATGATCCGGCCGAAGGACTTCGATTCGAGCCGAAAATACCCGGTTCTGGTCAACGTGTACGGCGAGCCAGCGGGTCAAACTGTGGTCGATCGTTGGGGTGGCAGCGCACAATTGTTCCATCGTGCGCTCGCCCAAGCAGGCTACATAATCGTCAGCTTCGACAATCGCGGCACACCCGCGCCTAAGGGCCGTGAATGGCGAAAAATCGTGTATGGCTCGATAGGGCCGCTGGCGACGGAGGACCAGACCAAGGCAATCAAAAAACTTTGCGAAGAACGCCCGTACCTGGATTCGAGCCGCATCGCGGTTTGGGGCCGGAGCGGCGGGGGAACCGATACGCTGAATCTCATGTTCCGCTCACCGGACGTGTATAAGGTCGGAATGGCGGTTGCACCAGTGCCGGACCAGCGCCTTTACGACACGATCTACCAGGAGCGCTACATGGGGCTTCCGCAAAATAATCCGGACGGCTACAAACGCGGGAGCGCGATCAATTTCGCATGCGGCTTAACCGGCCATTTGCTTCTGGTACACGGTACTGGCGACGACAACGTGCATTTTCAGGGTTCGCAAATGCTGATTAACAAGCTGGTTGAATGCGGCAAGCAGTTCAGCTTTATGGAATACCCAAACCGCACGCACGCAATCAGTGAAGGTCCAGGCACCACCATTCACTTGTTTACTTTGCTTTCGAGCTATTTGGAAGACAATCTTGCTCCGACCCCGATCGCTCGCTAGCCCGATTCTAACTAGAACAGGTGGAAGAATGGCTATTTGCACTGGCTTACACTCGCCGCAGCAGGCATGGCAAACGTGGAGGTGTTCAAAATCGCTGGTTTGAAATCGTCCAGCCGACGCGGAAATGGATAACCATCTGTCCGATTCCCACCAGTTCCGAGGCGATGTCCCCGATACAATGAACCCCAGCAGCGGCCGGTCATCTTGACCGAGGAGTGCGTCAACAGGAAAAAAGAAAAACCCAGACGCTCTGACTCAACTCTAATGCCGTAAGATTGACCTGCGGGTGGCCTCCAGCTTGCCGATTATTCAGTGGCTGCGAGCAACATAGGAGATGACAATTCAATGAAAATGAAGACGACGCTTGAGATTATCGCGCTTCTCGCATCGCTAGGCATCGCGAGCGCGCCGCTCGCCGGGAATGCAGGATCTAAGACGGTTGTTCCCACGGGCACCATTCTCACAGTCAGAATGATTGATAACATCGATTCGACTAAAACTGCTCCCAGCGAGCGCTTTCGCGCGAGCATTGACGACCCTGTCGTCGTCAATAATCAAGTGGTCATCCCGCGCGGGGCGGAGTGCACGGTGCAGGTTGTCACGGTGCAAGAGAACAAGCAGTTGGCGATTAAACTTTACGATGTCACAGTAGGGGGGAAACCGCACGATGTGGCTGCTAATTATGCTCAGCTCGAGGCCCAGGGGAGCAGTAAAACCTCGAAAGGCGCCAAGCGTGGCGCTTTGCTTGGCGGAGCTGGGGCTGCGATCGGTGGGATCGCGGGAGGTGGCAAAGGTGCAGCTATCGGCGCCGTGTCAGGTGTCGGCCTAGGTGCGATTTCCGGGGCAATGGCGCAAGGCAAAACGCTGAAGGTTCCTGCCGAGACCAGGCTGAACTTTGCGCTTCGTGCGCCACTGCCCATTAGCTAGCGTCTGTTCTTCAACCTGGCCGTTGGATACCCGAGCAATCCTGCACGGGGCAGCTCGACATTCGTGAGCATCCGGTTCTCGTATCAGTGCGCCACGGCAGCGCAGATCAAGTCACAAAGATGATTCAGGCCGCCGGCCAAGTCTTTCCCGAGATGGACGCGTAGTGCGCGCCGGTGCCGGTCAAGAAGCACTTGAAAATCGCCACGCGCCTGAGCAGCCTTGACGATGCCAAACGTGTATTTCTGGCCGGGAACGGGCAGATCTTCCGGTTCATCGCAGGTAATCTGCAGGAACACCCCGGAGTTAGGTCCACCCTTATACGCCTGACCTGTGCTATGCAGAAAGCGCGGTCCAAAACCGAGGACAGTAGCCACCTGCTTCGATTCCACGATCTGCCCGCGCATCTGCTCCAATCTGTCTTCGTATTCAGCGAACATCGGGATATAGGCAAGCAGCCCGAAGTAGTCTCCAGGTTTGAGGCGGTCGATATGCCTCCGGATCACCGCGCCCAATATATTGCTTCCGCCATTTACTAACTCATCCGCATTTGCCTTATCGGTAAACAGCTTCAGTCCGTCTTGATCCAGAATCGGCGCTTCCGCCGGCAGTGAGCCTGTTTTCTCGAACTCCGAGGTCAACTTCCTCGTCAAAGTCTTGCTGGCTTCGACATCCGGTTGATTAAAAGCATCAATTCCGATTATCGAACCGGCGACGGCGGCGGCAATTTCCCACTGGAAGAACGTTTGGCCGAGGTCGCAGAGGTTGTTCAACGTGATGCGGATCACCGGTTCGCCGGCTCTTTCGAGTGCCGCAAGTCGCGACTCTGTTTCACTATCGCCGTCGTTCGCGTATTTGATATAGGCGAATACTCGATCGGTGCCGTACGCCTCTGGGCCAAATAGCGGCTCGCGATCTACAGGAATCAAGCCTTTCCCCTGCTTACCCGTGGATTCTGCAAGCAATTGCTCCAGCCACGCGCCCAAATCGGAAATCGAATCCGAGCAAATCAAGGTGACCTTGTCGCGGCCAAATTTCGCCGCGGCAGTCCCCAGAATCAGCCCGAGCATCACACCGGGATTCTGCTCCGCTTTGCTCGCCTTGCAGGCGTCGACCATCAGAGCGGTGCGTCTGAGAAACCTCTCGGTATCGAGCCCCGCTGCTGCGTGCGGCACCAAGCCGAAGTCCGACATCGCGGAATAGCGGCTGCCGATGCTCGGAACGCCATGATACACACGCCGGAATCCGAGTTGGGCTGCTATTTCCTCGAGTTTCGATCCCGGATCAGTGAGGGCAAGAAAATGATGACCGGCGGCGTCGCCCACCGCCTTTTTCGCTTGTTCATAGAAATACCGCAGGTAGATGTCGGGCTCGAGCGTCGTTCCAGACTTGCTCGAGACGCAGAACAATGTTCGCGCAGGATCTATTCGGTCGCGAAAGCTCTTGATCTGAACCGGGTCTGTAGAGTCCAGAACAAGTAGCTCCGGCCATTCGGGCTGCCGGCCGAACGTCTTGCTAAAGACTTCAGGGCACAGACTGGACTCGCCCATACCGAGCAGCAGCATGTGTGCAAAGCCGTCCTCATGCACTTCGGCCGCCAGCGCTTTAAATTTGGAAACATTGCCGAGTTGCTGATCCACAATATCCAGCCAGCCCAGCCATTTCCCTTCGTCGTTATTCGTCCAGAGCGACGCGTCCTTCTTCCAGAGCCGCTCAGTGTTCCCGGAACGTTCCCACTTCTTTTTTGCGTCGGTTACGGTCTGATTGAGCTCGTAGGGGAGCAAATAAGAAAAACTTTCCAGGTTGGCTATTCCTAGAGCGTTAGCGGAACTCATTTTCCTCAATCGCTTTCACCTTGTTCAAGCGGCGCACATGACGTTCCTCGCCGCTGAAAGTGGCTTTGAGGAAAGCCTCAGCGGAATCCTGTGCCATCATGGGCCCGATTATGCGGGCACCCAAGACAAGCACGTTCATATTGTCGTGCTCCACCCCCTGGTGCGCCGAATAATGATCGTGGCACAGGCCCGCGCGAATACCCTTGAACTTGTTGGCCGCCACTGAGACGCCTACGCCGCTGCCGCAGACCAGAATGCCCCGGTCCGCTTTACCCGATCGCACTTCTTCGGCCACCAACTTCGCGTAATCCGGATAATCGTCCGGCTTGTCCGGTGCGAAGGTTCCTACATCGTTTACCGTGTGACCAAGCTTCTCCACAAACTCAATCAACTGCTGCTTCATTTCGTAACCCGCGTGGTCCGCACCGATAGAAATCTTCATTCCCGTTGTCCTTGCGCGTTCGGTAGTATTATCTCCGTTCGCTGGTCGTCAGTTCGGGCCTCGCTTGAGAACCAGAGTCGCATTCAGCCCGCCGAAAGCGAAAGTGTTAGAAAGCGCGACATCGATGTCAGCCGCCTTTGCCGTGTTGGCCACAATGTTCAGATCGCAGGCCGGATCGCGAGCTGTGTAGTTGACCGTCGGGGGAATCAGCCGATTTTGCAACGAAAGCACCGTCGCCACGCCTTCGATCGCCCCCGCTGCCCCTAGCGTGTGGCCGTGCATGGATTTAGTCGAACTCACGAGGATTGAGTCGGCCTTCTGCCCGAAGACAGTGCGGATTGCCTGCGTCTCAATCGCATCGTTGGCCTGCGTGCCTGTACCGTGAGCGTTAATATAGCTCACTTGTTCCGGCGCGATTCCAGCGTCCTCAATCGCCCAAGTCATGGCCTTTGCCGGGCCCTCCACGCAAGGTTGCGTAATGTGATGAGCATCGGAACTCATTCCGAAGCCGGCGATCTCTCCGAGAATGTTTGCGCCGCGCGCGGTCGCATGCTCCCAATTCTCCAGAATCAGCATACCGGCTCCCTCACCCAGCGACAGACCCCGCCGGTCAGCAGAAAACGGCCTGCAAACGTCAGGTGTCACCACCCTCATCGCTTCCCAGGCACGCATCAGCCCCTCCGCGAATACCGCTTCACTACCGCCCGCAATGGCAGCGATCACTTGCCCGCTACGCACCATCCAGAAAGCCTGACCCAATGCGTGGTTCGAAGAGGAGCATGCGGTGGAAATCGTGTACGCTGGCCCGCGTATGCCGAACTCGAGCGAAATCCGGCTCGCGCCCGCGTTTGACATCGTGCGAGGAATTGTGAGAGGAGCGACACGATAATCTTTATTGCGGTACAGGCGGATGTAGCCTTCTTCCTCCGTGAACTGGCCGCCGACGCTGCTCCCGGTGATCACGGCTGAGCGATCAAGCAGTTTCCCCGTGAAGCGGATTCCGCTCTGGGCCACTGCTTCCCGCGCTGCCACCGCCGCCATTAAAGCGAACCGCTCCAGCAGCACAAGATCCTTTTCCGTGAAATAATCGAGCGGCCGGAAATCCCAAGCTTCCGCTCCACATCGGATTTTGTATGGTGGAGACCCGGGGTCGCTTAGCGGCAGGATTCGGCATTCCCCGGCCGCCAACCGTTTCCAGCTCTCCGGTGCATTATTTCCGAGTGCGCAAACCAACCCCAGGCCGGTTACCGCTACACGGTTCATGCAGCACCTGGCGGAACCGCTTGGCTCTTTTCTTCGACCAGCTTTCGCACACCTTCCACTGTCTGGCGAACCGAGCGCAGGTTCTGCACTCCCTCATCAGGGATCTCGATATCAAATTCCTTTTCGATTTCGAACACAATGTTGATGCCATCGAGAGAGTCGATGTTCAGTTCTTCAAAGGTGCTATCGAGTGAAATCGATTCCGGTGGGATGCGCTGGGTATGCGCGATGACCCGTATCACCCTGTCTGCCAGTTCGTCGGTTTGCACGTGCTCAGGCATGTGTCGAACAAACATGATAACGCCTGAGAGGTTCGTGAGCCGATGCGTGGCGCCTCACTGGAGTACTGGATAAAAAATATGCCGAAAAAAGAAGCCGGGCTCTGCACTGCCCTGGAGGATACAGCGCGATTGCCCGGCAAAGGAGGAGCCCAGAGCAGCTTAGGAGGTCTACTCTGGTTTTGGAGGAACGACGAAAAATCAGTTTTAATTCAGGAGTCCACCGTGTCCTAGACACGCGATTTCCCAGCCGGAAATGCGGTACTTCGCAAGCATCGGCGGCAGAATGAGATCCAGCACATTCGGCTTTGCTGAACGGAAGCAGCAGGGCGCCGAGACAATCGGGATATCATCCTTATAGGCCAGCAGCATCAGATTTCCAGGTTCGACCGGAGCTAAGAATCGCTCTACTTGCGCTCCCAGGCGGCTAAACGCTCGTCCGATCACATCTTCCGGGCCTGCCGGCGCCGTGGTCGAGCCGATCAGGATTACAGACGGCTTGGTTCGCAATAAGTGTTGGAGCCCGCGCGCGACGCTTTCCTCGTCTTCCACTGCTGAAAGCGAATAGCGCAGATTTCCACTCAGGCGCTCCACTCTTGTACGAACGACCGGTTCGAATAGCGTTCGCGCGCGATCGCCGTGAACTGGGTCAGTGTACAGGACAGCCACACTGGGGTTACGAATCGGTCTGGCCTGGAGGATGGCCCCGCGCTCATTCAGAATTGACAAGACCGCCTCAAGCTGTGATTTGGCAACGGCAAATGGCGCGCTCTTAATAGTGGCCACGCGCTCTCCCGCTTTTACGTGCCGGTAATTTGCGACCGTCGCTATTACCACACTGGCTGTACAGTTAATCTGCTTCAGCAGCTCGTCATCCACCAACACACACGAGTCGGCGGTAGCAATCAAATTGGCCCTGCCCCCGGCTGCCAAGCGGATCTCGACGGAACCGCAGCACATCGCTTCGGCGACCGCCATCACGGCCTCATCTTCACCGACTTCGCCCTCTTCGAGTTCGGTGACCCAGACCTCCTGCATCCCTTCGGTCTGCAACAGCCGGATATCCTCGTCACTTAAGACATGGCCCTTTGCCAGCAGCTTCCGGCCGCCCGGCCGAAAAATCGTGCAGCAAAGAATACGACCGGCGGATTCCTGTAAATCGACGGTTAAAGCACGCATTTTTTCTGCCCTCCTCGGGGTAGTAACCCCAGTACTAGGTGTGCTGTGGTACTAAGTATATTAGTACTACGTAGGGAAAGCTAGTAATAAATGCAAAAAAGCGCACTTTTTACAAGATTTTGCAGAGAAATAAAGCAGTAAAAGTTACCTATTTTACTGATGCTGGGTGCTCTGGGTGGGGAGTTGTACAAGCTCTCCGTGCTGAAGAGTAATGTAATTCGCATTTTGTAGCGACGGTTTAAGGCGTTTGAGTACGGCGATTTCGTCGCAATGATGGAATTTTGGGCAACGCAGACAGTCCTTCCACGCTTTTAATGGAAGTTCGCCGCGCTCCACTTCCTCGAAACCCAGCTTTCGGAAGAACTCGAGCACATAAGTAAACGCAAAAATCGCCTCGAGACCGTTTTCGCGCGCTTCCGCTTCGAGCGCCTCCAGAACAGCACGCCCTACACCTTGTTGCTTCGCAGCGGGCAGGACCGCAAGAGAGCGGACCTCCGCTGTTGTGGGGGTGTAAAAGTGTAAAGCGCCACAACCCATGAGCACGTTGCCGTCATAGGCCACTGAGAAATCGCGAATATTTTCCGACATTTCAAATTCAGTACGCGGCAGCATTAATCCCATTGCGGCATAGGAATTGATCACAGAAAGCACGTTGGGAATATCGCGCATCGATGCTTTCCGGACGGCGACCTCAACGCGAGTCATGAGCGCAATGCTCCCGCGAGAATCCGGGTTCCGAGCGGGAGACCGGCCTTTAGGCTCTCCCACACCTTCGGATCGTGGCCGGGTGCGATTATTACCTCGGAAATTCCGCCCTGCAGAGCTGAGTTGGCAGCCTCTAACTTGGCCTGCATACCTCCATGCGCCACGCCGGAGCGAAGGAGGTCACTAGCCTCAGTCTCGGTGAGTTGCGGGATCACCTCACCGTGCTTTCCTCTAACCCCCGGTACATCGGTTAAAAAAACGATAGCCTTGGCAGACCATCCGAGCGCTACCGAAACGGCCATTTGATCGGCGTTTACGTTATAAATGGCGCCCGAAGAATCGCCCGCGACACAGGCGATGACGGGCAAATATCCAGCCGTGATCAGTAAGTTCAAAAGTGAGCCCTTTGACTTCCGGGGCTGACCGACGAATTGCAATTCAGGGTTGAGCGCAGCGGCCTCCGTGAGTTGCCCATCAACACCTGAAAGCCCAATTGCCGGGACGCCCTCGGCGATCAAGGCGGAAACGAGTTTCTTGTTAACGCTTCCGGAGATTACTTGTGTCACGGCATCGATAACGTTTTCGTCCGAGACGCGGAGTCCGTTGACAAACCGGCTCGAGATCCCGCGTTCTTCGAGAAAGCGCGTCACCTGCTTTCCACCCCCGTGCACGACCACGACTTCGTGATTCCGCGCAACGACCGCAAGCTGCCGGACGATTGCCCTTCGGCTACCAAGATCATCGAGCAGTGTGCCCCCGACTTTGAACAAGAATTTCATAACAGCGCTTTTGTCTCCGGAAAGCCCAACATTAAATTCATGTTCTGAATGGCCTGCCCGGCAGCACCTTTGACGAGGTTATCTTCAGCCGCTACAATCGTCGCCCGCTGACTGTCCGCGTCAAAAACGAACCCAATGTCGCAAAAATTCGTATGTTGAACGGAGTGCAAATCGGGCACTTTTCCGGGGGCATATAACCGAACGAATGGCTCCTCGGAATAGGCTTCCTCATAAATTGACAGGAAATCCACAGGTTTTTCCAGTCGCTGTGTTCGCAGGTAAATCGTTTCTAGTATTCCACGCTTAATCGGCAAAAGGTGAGCCGTAAAAGTGAACTCTCGTTCACCCAAACCGGAATTCTGGAGGACCTCCGGGACGTGCCGGTGCTCGGCAAACCCATACGCCCCGAAATTCTCGCTGACTTCGCCGAAACTCGTCTTCAAAGACGGTTTTCGTCCGGCACCGCTCACGCCGGATTTTGCGTCGCAAATGATTCCGCGGTTTCGATCAACAACCTGCGCATCGATGAGCGGACGAATGGCCAAATTCGCTGCGGTCGGATAACAGCCGGGATTAGCGACTAGCCGGGCCTCTCGAATCTGACCGCGGTAGAACTCGGGCAACCCATAAACAGCCTCGCCAAGCAGTTCCGGCGCGCCATGCCGCACCCGATACCAGCGCGAATACGTCTCGGCATCGCGTAGCCGGAACGCGCCGCTTAAGTCAATAACCTTGATTTGGGCGGCCAGCAGATCCCGAGCCAAGGCGATGGACACCTCAGGAGGCGTCGCGCAGAAGACTAGCTCGATGCCCTCCTGCCGGATTGCCGAAGTTTCAGCCGCGATCGTTTTTGGCGGCTTGTGACCCAGCGGTGTAAGATGGCCCTCAGAATCGGAGCGATGCTCGAGTAGCACGACCTCGACACCATCATGCCGGGCCAATAACCGAACAAGCTCGTCTCCACTGTAGCCCCTGAACCCGACAACACCAACCAGGTGCTGTCCTGAGTAATTATTCACAACAATGAATAATTATACCATTATAGCTGTTCGGTAGTCGAACGCGCCGCCAGATCGCCAATCACGGGCAACCGGACTTGTTCCTGATGTGAGGCTTTGATCAGAAGGTAAATCCAGCAGATAAAAATGACCACCTTCAGGGCGTCGATAAACGCGTGTTCCAGACCCCAGCCGGGTATTCCAATCAGGAGCACGGGAAGCGCAGAAGATACAATGAGCCACGCAACGAATAAGTAAAGCGCCTGGAAGGCATTGAACCGGACTTTCACATTCGAGCGAAATTTGTTAGATGCGAGAAAGATGATCGCCGGAATGACGCCAAACACTGGAATGTAGCAGAGAATCGAAGCGGTCCGATCACTCATTCCCTCGAGGAACTCGGTCGTCGGGGGAGCGCTGCGAGGCTGCGGAGTTCCACAGTTGGTGCAAAAGGCCGCCGATGGCGCAACACCGGCTCCGCAATTAGTACAAAATGGCAACGATCAGGCACTCCTGTTTTGTGTCTTCAAACAAATGTACGAAATTAGCGAAACCAGAGTTCCCCGGCTCTGTTATCCGACGGGCCTTTGATACGATCGGGCCCATGCGGGCCCTGCTCTCGTTAACGCGCATTGCGCTCGGTGGTTTATTGCTCGCGGTCATTGGAAGTGCTGCTGAAAAACCGCTCGAGATCTTCTTCGTAGATGTGGAAGGTGGGCAAGCCACCCTGTTTGTCACGCCTGCCGGGCAAGCTCTTTTGATAGACACAGGCTGGGGGTATAACGGCTTCCGCGATGCGAATCGCATCGCCGCTGCCGCCAAAATGGCGCATGTCAAAAAGATCGATTACGTCCTGATCACGCACTACCATGCGGACCACGTGGGCGGTGTTCCACAGCTCGTTCAAAAGATCCCCGTTAATACTTTCATTGATCATGGCCCGAACCGCGAAAGCTCAAAACAAAGCCAAACTCTGTACGCTGAATACCAGTCGGTCATCGACGGTTCGAATCACATCATCGCCAAGCCTGGTGAACACGTCCCGATCAAAGGAATGGACATGGTCATCGTCAGCGCAGACGGCAACGTGATCGATGATGCTCTTGCCGGAGCTGGCCAAGCGAATCCCAATTGCGAGGGAGTTGAACAAAAGGCCACGGACCCAAGCGAAAACGCACGCTCTGTAGGCAGCGTAATCACCTTCGGGAAACTGAGGATCGTCGATTTAGGAGACCTCACCTGGCAGAAAGAGCTGGAAGTAGTCTGTCCGCAAAACAAGATCGGGAAAGCGGACATCTTTGTCGTTTCTCATCACGGATTGGATCAGAGTAATAGTCCGGCCCTCGTTCATGCGCTCCAACCTCGGGTGGCAATTATTGATAACGGCTCGAAAAAAGGTGCATCCCCCTCCGCGGTCGATATTGTCAAATCATCACCCGGTTTGCAGGACTTGTGGCAATTACATTTCGCCGACGAAGGCGGCAGCGAACACAACGCCCAAGATCCGTTCGTCGCCAATGTCACCGAAGCGGATACCGGTTATTACCTGAAGATCACTGCACACGAGGACGGAAGCTTCGAAGTGTATAACCCACGGAACAAGTTTTCAAAAACATATCCGGCGGTTTGGGTCAACGGCCTCGATACTCGCCGCCCCTAACCGAACAGCTCGCGAAATTTCTGGAAGAAGCCTTTCTCGTGCGGAGCATTGTCGGCCGGTAGATGGTTGCGTAGCTCTTCAAATAGTCTGCGCTGCTCTCGGGTGAGCTTCTTTGGCACCTGTACATCGAGATGCACGTAAAGGTCGCCCCTCGCCCGGCTATCCAAGTGCGGAACGCCGAGACTCCGCAACCGGAACTGGGCGCCCGCCTGCGTGCCTTCCGGAACCCTGATCTTCTGCGGGCCATCGAGCGTCTCAATGTCGATTTCAGCGCCTAGCGCGGCTTGAGCGACATTGATGGGCAGCGTGCAGTGCAGATCGTTTTCGCGCCGCTCGAAAATAGGGTGCTCGCGAACCCGGAGCACTACGTAGAGATCGCCCGGCTGACCTCCCGGAGGACCGGGATTTCCTTCATTCGAGAGCCTCAGGCGCGTACCGGTATCGACACCTGCCGGTATGTTCACCTTCAATTTCTTCTCGATGCGATGGTATCCCTCGCCTCTGCATTGAGTACAGGCTTGGCGGATCAGTTTTCCCCGGCCGCCGCAGCTCGGACAAGTTTTGCGAATGGCGAGAAAACTCTGCTGGTACATCACCTCGCCGCGCCCATTACACGTAGAGCAAGTGATGAGCCCGCCATTCGGTTCAGCACCTGTCCCCTGGCATTTGGAGCAGGCCTCGCGTCGCGGGATCTGCAGATCAGCCGCTATGCCGCGCATCGAATCTTCAAAGCTGATTTCGAGGTCGTAGCGGATGTCTTCTCCGCGCTGCGGGCCGCGGCGCCGGCCACCACGCGAACCGAAGATATCGCCGAACAGATCGCCGAGAATGTCGCCGAAATCGCCAAAAGTAGTCTCGTCGAATCCCTGGAACCCACCCTGACCCATGCCGTTCAAGCCCTGATGGCCGAAACGATCATAGGCAGCGCGCTTTTGCGGATCGCTCAAAACGGCATACGCTTCGGCCGCCTCTTTGAACTTTTCCTCCGCATGGTGGTCCCCGGGATTGCGATCCGGATGGTACTGTAGCGCCAGTTTCCGATAGGCGCTCTTGAGCATCTGGTCATCACAATCGCGCGTGACACTAAGAACTTCGTAATAATCTCGTTTAGCGACACTCATCGCATTCTATGTGCGGGCAGCACGCTCACCGGTTCACCGCGACTTTCACCATCGCTGGGCGAAGCAGCCGCCCTTTAAAGTAGTAACCGCGCTGGTATTCTTCCAGGATAGTCTGATCAGGGTGCTCTGTAGTGCTCACCATCTCGACTGCGTGATGGACGTGTGGATTAAACAGGGGCACCTCGGATGATATGGGCTCTAGTCCCAACTTCGTCAACGTCTCGTAAAGGCGCTGATAGATCAGCTCCATACCGCGCGCATATTCCTTATCACTCGTTTCGTGCTTGAGCGCACGTTCAAAATCGTCGAGCACCGGAAGCAGCGCCTTGACGGTATCCATGGCGGCGTATTCGAATTGCTCGGTACGTTCGCGCTCGCTACGGCGCCGGAAATTTTCGAACTCCGCTTGTCGCCTCTGCAGCAGCTCCTGTAATTCAGCTTTCTCTTTCACCGCTCGGTCGCGCTCGGCGGAGATTTCAGTCAGGAACGCATTACTAGCTTCACGTTGCGGCGCACCATTCGTCACTTCTTCCGGCCGCTCATCAGTCGCAACAGGATTATCGTTGTCTTCGGGTTGCATGACTACACCAAGGTGGGGTGAGAGATCGGTCGATCTCCCTAAATCTCAGCGTAACAAAGAATTGGAAAATCTGGAACTGCCAGGATAAGCCTTTGATCAGCTTAACCTTACCGGCTTCGAGCTGCGATCGACTGTTTCGCGGTGTCGATGGGCGTAGGTGTGGCCGGCGCGATCTTTTCCGGATCTGATTAATGAACCTATAACTGCCCTTTACTGAAGCGGTAGATAAATCACACCCGCGGCCCAGTCTGACTCCTGCGAACAGCGGTCGAGAAGCAGGACTTCCTCGATCACTTGTCCAATTGGGAGCGAATCAGGCACAAGGACGATCGACGTGCATCCGGCCGCCTGCCGGTGTTGAAGCACGAGGGCTGGAACCATTGTTGCTAAATCGTGCGTGAGGACTATGCGCTTATTCATCGTTGCCCATGCCAGCAATCTCTCATCGTCACGACCGGCGATCTCAGGAATATCCTGAGCACGGTTAAATCAAGGTCAGGGGAGCGACGCAATAGCCCTCGAATAATGTCGTTGTCAAAACACTCGTCCGCAAGCCATTTCACTGGGGCTTCTGGCGGGCGAGTAGGCGATCTCGAAGGCCCTTTGGCGACCACTCCGGATGAGAGGCAAGCACTGCCTCCTCGTTCCGCGCGCGAGTTTCAAAGTACTCAGCCAATCGTCCGCATGCTTGAGGTAATACCCAATGACCTGATAGACGTCCGACAATTGCAAACTGCAGTACTTCTGCACAATTTCCTCGGCCGTTGCACCCCGGTTGAATGCTCGAACCACAAGATCGAGCGTGATGCGAGTACCGCCAACCCGAAACGCACCCTGAGCGTCTCTGGCCAATGGAATTTCGTCAACAACGGCGGTCACGTCTAGATTGTCGCCCAGCGCCTGCGAGAGAAGCAAGACTCTGTCCAGCCACACTAATGATCAGCTTAACCTTATTTACCGGCTCCGAGCTGCGACCGACTGTTTCGCGGTGTCGATGGGCGTAGGTGTGGCGGGCGCCGGTTCGGCGTCGCCGTTCTTGGTCAAACCGAGCGTCTTGCGAAGTTCGGTATCGATCTTGGCGCGGATGTCGGGGTTGTCGCGGAGAAACTGCCGGGCGTTTTCCCTGCCCTGCCCGATACGTTCGCCCTTATAGCTGAACCAGGAGCCGCTCTTCTCAATGATGTTGTTGGTCACGCCGAGATCGAGCAGATCCCCTTCGCGCGAAACGCCTTCTCCATAGATAATGTCGAACTCGGCTTCGCGGAAAGGCGCCGCAACCTTGTTCTTCACGACTTTGACTTTAGTGCGGTTGCCGGTGACCGTTTCGCCATCTTTAATCGCTGCGATGCGGCGAATATCCACGCGTACGGACGAATAGAACTTGAGCGCGCGTCCGCCGGTGGTGGTTTCCGGATTGCCGAACATCACGCCGATCTTTTCCCGGATCTGATTGATGAAGATCAGGCAGGTATTGGATTTGGAGACGATCCCGGTGAGCTTGCGCATAGCCTGCGACATGAGCCGCGCCTGCACGCCCATATGCGAGTCGCCCATTTCGCCATCTAATTCCGCCTTCGGAACCAATGCTGCGACCGAATCGACCACCAGGACATCGATGGATCCGGAGGTGATGAGCGCGCTGGTGATTTCCAGCGCCTGTTCGGCGAAATCGGGCTGCGAGACGAGCAGGTTATCTACATCGACGCCGAGCTGTTTGGCATAAACCGGATCGAGCGCGTGCTCCACGTCAATGAACGCCGCCATACCGCCCAATCTCTGGGCTTCGGCGACGACTTGAAGCGCGATCGTGGTCTTACCAGAAGATTCGGGGCCGAAGATCTCGCAGATCCGGCCGCGAGGGAATCCGCCCACGCCCAGCGCACAATCGAGCGAGATAGACCCGGTGGAGATGGCCGACACCGGGACGATCGCTTCCTTGGCACCAAGCCGGAGGATCGATCCCTTTCCAAACTGCTTTTCGATCTGCCCTAACGTGAGAGTTAAAGTACGATTGCGCTCTTTCTCGTCCATAGGATTCCTTTCAAAGCGGCGCCGGCGGGGAGGTCTTTCCCAGTATACTCCCAAACAAATATCTGCCAAGTTGTTTTGGCTAGCGTTCCTTATCTGGTGTAACAAATTCCTCATTGACAGGAAAGCGTACTCTTGCCCGTGACAGGAGGTACCTCCATAATCACATTTGCTTTGTATCCAGAAACGAGCCAAATGTCCGATACAACCACGGCATTGTATGTCTTGGGTGTGACCCGGACCTGGTACCTGCCAGCGACAGCGTTAAGAAGCTCGAAACTGCCACCGCGATCGGTGGACGACGATAGTAAAACGTCGCCGCTAGCCGAATCGAGAAGGTCAACCCTGGCACCGCGCAGCGGTTTGTGCAAGCCAAGTGTCCGAACGCTTCCGTCAAGAACGGGTGCCCCGGGCGCAGGTACGTAGTGAGGAAGTGCGGCAAGAATGGGCAGATCGCATTTCAAAAACTCCAGAGAAAGGTCAAGAGGATGGGAAGTACCTTCGGGTACGAGCACATTTGAGACTATTCTTCTCCTAAACCCGGGCCCTAATGCCTGTAACTGGTATTCGCCAGGAGGCACCTGCGAAAACGCGAACCCACCGTTTGCGTCAGCTATTGTTTGGAATACCTGAGTGGGCGAGAAAAGCGAAACGGCCGCACCGCTGATTCCTGGAGCCCCGTTAAGCCCCTCTACGGTCCCCGACACCACTGCGTCACGCTGCATCGACAGGCTTGCGGAGACTGAGATGCAACATACGGCTAATACCAATATTCGTGAGGTCATAAGGACCGGTTTATAAGATGTTGACGACCAGTAGGCAAAGGCCCATGTTGCCGCCCATCGGGAACTCCGATCGTCATTGATGTTAACGGCAGCGGCTTTCATCTTACGTCTCTTGAAAACGGAGTCACGTTTGATTTCTTCGGCTCCGGGACGCTAGTGAAAATCTTGGATTTCGACGGGGTCGACGAATGCTTTCTTGGTTCGCGATCTATGACAACACCATGGTCGGAGTTTGGCTGATTCTCTCGATAAGACTAAACGTGCGCAGCCGCTGCCGAGTTTAGCCGCTATACGCTTTCGCGACGGGCGTAGTATCCTCTGCGCGCCCGAATCACTAAATCTTTACGGCCTTTCACCTTAATCTGCACCTCATGGTACCGGCCATCGTTATTCAGGGGCTCTGGACGATAGAAGAGGTTATATTGATGCCGCAGTTCATTGGCGATGTTCTCAAAGGACTGGTTTAAATCTTTCGCCTGGAACGGGAAGAAGCAGACGCCTCCGGTTTGCTCGGCGAGATATCGCATGACCTTGTCGCCCTCGGTTTCGACGTGGCTGATGTTGGTTGAAATCGTATAGATGACGGTGTCGGCCCGTTGCGCCATCTCGAGCGCTTGGTCGCGGCTGTAGCGGCTGTCGTTATCTTCGCCGTCGCTCAGAATGACCATGGCTCGGCGGAATTTATACATCGGCTGATCCTTCATAAGCTTCTCCTTGCAGGCGTAGTAGATCGCGTCATAAAGAGCCGTGCCGCCACCCGGGCGCAGTCTGCCGATGGCGTTTTCCAGATCGTTGGTGTTGTTCGTCATGTCCACTGCCAACTCGGCGGCCGTGTCGAAACTGACAACGGTCGCTTTATCCTGCTGGCGAACGACGCTGTTAACAAAGTTCGTGGCCGCTTCCTGCTGGAAGTGAAACCGATCGCGAACGCTGTTGCTGGTATCGATCAGAATCGCGAGACGAAGGGGCAGATCGGTTTCCGCTGTGAACTCCAGAATGTTCTGCGGCTTCTTGTTCTCGAATACTTGAAATTCATCCTTCGTCAGATCTGTAACGAAGCGTCCCCGCTTATCCGTAACTGTGAACAGCATGTTGACGCGCGTGACCTCGGCTCGAATGGGCGTATCCGAGGTGATCTCCGGCTGCTGCCGAGAAACGGGGGGCGCCGGCTTTTGACGCGCCTGCAAAGTGCCGAAAGACACCGCACCAGCGGCGGCCAAAACGGCCAAAGGAACTGCTACCGATTTCATCGCGATGCCTATATTTTAGCCCTCAGATCACGTACCTGGCATAGAAAACTCTGCAGGTCCTGCGGCAATGGACTTTCGACCGCGACCCATTGTCCGCTTGAGGGCGAGCGGAAGCGCAAGCGGTGCGCATGGAGGAAGAAGCGTCCCAACGGAGCTACGTCCTGGATCGCACTGGGCGCGCCATAAAGCCGGTCGCCGACTATGGGACGGTGCAGGCTCGCGAGGTGAACGCGAATCTGATGAGTGCGGCCGGTTCCGATTGAAACATCGAGGTAGCTGAAAGGATCGAGCTCCTCCATGACGCGGTAGCTCGTCAGAGCGGTGCGGCCGGAGCCGAGCTTTGTAGTCATGCGGGTACGGCGGGTGGGATCGCGTGCGATGGGAGTCACGATTTGGCCTTCGAGTTGTTTCATCCGGCCATGCACAAGGGCCCAATAATTCTTCTCGACCTGGCGATCATGGAACTGCTTAGCGAGGGACTGGTGCGCCCGGTCGGTTCGCGCCACGGCCAGCACGCCGCTGGTTTCCCGATCGAGACGATGTACGATGCCAGGGCGAAGATCGCCGTTGATCGAGGACAAAGAGCCGAAGTGATAGAGGAGCGCATTGACTACGGTACCATCGGTATGGCCCGCGCCCGCATGCACGACCATCCCCGCCGCCTTGTCAACGACGATGACATCCGAATCCTCGTAGAGGATCTGTAGCGGTAGTTTTTCCGGCTCGGCTTTCAGCGGCGTGAGATCTGCCGGCTCGACTGTTATGTTTTCGCCACCGCGCAATAGATAGGATGCGCGGGCAGTTCCGCCATTCACTAGAACGCGCTCCTGTTTGATCCAGGACTGTAGCCGGGAGCGGCTGAATTCCGGCAATCGCTCATGCAGAAACGAATCCAATCGCTTCCCCGCGTCGACCGGCTCCGCGCTAAGTATCACGGCGATTCGGCATATTCGATGTGCCCTTTGCCGTAGCGCTTCTCGCCTGCGGTAACAGGAAAGGGCAGGGTATTCTCGCGAGGCGGCAAGGGGCAGGTCGCGTAGGGAGTGAACGTACAGGGCGGGTTATAGGAACGATTGAAATCGAGATCGACCTTGCCGTTCTCTGGAAGCGGAGTGTTTAGCATGCGGCCTGCCTGGTAGGTTTCGGTCTTATTCGTCGGGTCTTTGAAGAGGAAGAATAATGTCTGGCCTTCGTAGATCGGGCGTAGATGATACGACTGGCCGCGATAAGTAAATTCGACGATTCCGGGGCTCTCTTCCTGGTCGCTTTGACCGACGATGTTGAGGATTGGGATCATCCGCTTATCGGGAACGAATTTGGCCTGAAAGCGGAGCTCAGGATCGACAGGGAAATACTTCATACCCTGAAAATTCTTGAGCACCGGGCTGGCGCTGTCGGTTGCGCGAACGGCGAGCCGGTCACTTCGCTTGATAACAAAAAAGGAGACCGTGCCGGCGTGGATGACGGTTGGTTTGTCTTCGTCATAGGACAGAGGTCGTTGCGAGCCGTCCGGGCTCATGAAGGTGACTTTGTTATTTTCGAGGCGCAACGTCCCCGCCCGTGCCGGAGCCGACCCTTTGGGCAGAACGAAATTGTTCGAAGCGGCCGAACCGATCGTGTTGTCGCCAGCCTTCAACCAGAACAGGCCGACTAATGATAGCCAGCCGCTTGGCGAACGCAGCCCTGCATCGCGTTGCTGTTGCCAATCATGAATCGATTCTTGGTAGTTGGACGAAGCCATTATTGTCAAGCTGAACACCGCAAACCCGATCAAGAATCTCCCCATAGAGCTATTCTCGCAACTCAACGATGGTCGCCCCCGTCCCGCCTTCGGAAGGTGTGGCGCTATAAAAGCGGCTGACATGGGGGTTTGAGCCGAGGAATTCGCTCACGGCTTTCCGCAAGATGCCCATGCCGTGACCGTGGACGATACGGACGCGATTCACAGAGGCTAGTGCGGCGGAATCCAGGAACTTGTCGACTTGCTCGACCGCTTCTTCCGCCCGCTGGCCGATGATGTTCAACTCGCGGTAATCCGTAGTCCAGGCCGGACCGGCTTCGACGCGAATGTTCTTGGATAAGCGCGCGGGTTCGAGAGTTTCAGGCACGACCTCGGCGACATCTTCGGGCGGAACCTGCATTTTGAGAAAACCGGCTTCGACTTCGAGCAACCCGTTTTTGAGAATGCGCCGGATAGTTGCCACTTCACGAACATCTTTCAGGCGGACGCGCGCGCCCTGCTTAAGGGAAGGCTGCAGTGATTTCACGGTTTCGGCGGCCGGCGCGATCGCTTCAGCGGCTTCCTCGCGGAACTCGCGTTTGGCTTTCGAAATCAGCCGCTGGGCCTGATCGGCGGCTTTGCGCTGCTCGGCTTGCTGGGCGAGTTGCTCCATCGCCATTTGCGCGCGCGCTTCAAAACCAGCGATCACGGATTCCGATTTCTTCTCCCATTCGCGCTGGCGCTGCTGTTCCCGGCGTGCCGCTTCATTCTGAAGCTGAGTCTCGCGAGCGCGAGCGCTGCGGATCGCTTCTTCCAGCTCCTGCGCACGCCGGGCATTCTCCTCAGTCTGCCGGTGCAGTTCCGTGAGTAACTCCTGGAAATCGGCCTGCATCCGCGGAAGGACGGAGCGCGCATGGACCAGTACTGCCTCGGGCAGTTCGAGACGAGTGGCGATATCGAGCCCGGCAGACTTGCCCGGTGTTCCCACTCTCAGAAGATAGGTCGGCTGAAGCGTCTCCTCGTTGAAGCCCATAGAGGCGTTCAAGACGCCTTCGGTGTGGGCGCCGTACAACTTCAGCGGGAGGAGATGGGTAGAAGCGAGGCAGAACGCGCCGGATTTGCGAAACTCGTCTAGAATAGCCACACCAAGCGCTCCGCCCTCTTCGGGATCGGTTGCGCGGCCGAGCTCGTCGAGCAGAACTAGGCTGTCGGGCGTAACCTGCTGGAGCATCTGTTTGACATGAAGCAGGTGGCCGGAGAAGCTGGATAGACTTTCAGCGATCGATTGCTGGTCGCCGATATCGGCCAACACGTCATCGAGCAGCGGGAACTCAGCTTCCGTGCATGGGACGGGAATCGCAGCGTGAGCCATGAGCGCGAGTAAACCGGTGGTTTTCATCGTGACGGTCTTACCGCCCGTGTTAGGGCCGCTGATCAGCAGGCAGCGCTGTGATTCCGTTAGCTCGAAAGAGATCGGAACAATGGGTTTGTTCTGTTTGCGCAGGACAGTTTCCAGCAGGGGATGACGCGCTTCGCGCAGAACCAGCTTCGGCCGCTCACGACTGAAACGCGGGATCACGGCGTCATAGTCGCGGGCGAAAGCGCCTTTGGCGAAGATGGAATCGAACTCGGCGAGAGTCTCCGCGGTTGCCGCGATTTCGCCCACATGTTCGCGCAGTGCGTTGGTGATCTCGGCGAGGATGTGCTCGATTTCGCGCAGTTCATCTTCGCGCAAACGGACAAGCTGGTTATTTAGAGCAATCGTTTCGAGCGGCTCGACAAAAAGCGTGCGACCGCTGCCGCTCGACCCGTGAATAACGCCGTCGACCCGACCCTTCTGACCGGCAACGATGGGCACAACATAACGATCCTCGCGAATAGTGACGAAGTCTTCCTGCAGAGTACCGTCGCTGCGGTGGGCTCGCAGAAAGCGCTCCAGTGATTCCTGAATACTGCGCTGCTGGCGCTCGATATCGCGGCGGATTCGGCGGAGGGCAACACTAGCTTGATCGGCCAGGCTGCCGTCGGGAAGAAACGAGGGCTCATAGCGGCGAGAGAGATCGCGCAGATCGGCGAGAGTTCGAGCGCGTTGAGCCAGCCGAGAATAGCGCTCCGCGACTGAGAGGAGAATCCCGCGATATTCGCCGGCAATCGCAAGAGTGTGGAACAAGTCCAGGATTTCACGGCCATCGAGCGAGGCCCCTTCCATTCTAAGAATACGGATTGCATTACTAACGTCGCGCAATTGATTGAAGCGCAGGCGAATCGCAGCGCCGCTCGAGGCGGTTTGAGCGCTCGATACTTCGCGAAGATAGGCAATCGCTTCGCCCGCTTCGGCGAGAGCGGATTCGAGAGCTGGGCGGTTGTTATGCGGCTGGAGAGCGAAAACGAGCTCGCGGCCGGCTGCACTGCCGGCATAGTTCGCGAGCAGCTCTTTCAGCTCGGGAAATTGAAGAAGATCGGTACTGGACAACACAGATGTCTCAAGGCTACGGACGGGTGACCTGAGGGCACGTTTTGCGGTCAGAGCAGCACGCCTCAATCACTTCGCGAGTGCCTTCCGTCATTGTTAGATCTTTTAGCGCCTCGAAATCAAACCAGGCGGCGGAACGGGAGTCATCGCCGGGCTCGAGCCTGCCTCCGATGATGGAGCAATAGAAATCGATCAGCACGTAGTGGTACTCGCAAGTGCCTGATTGATCGGGCATGATCCTTTCAAAGACGGTGGCGATGGAATCAACTGAGATCTGGAAGCCGGTCTCTTCGAGCACTTCGCGAGCAATCGCGCCTTCCAACGTCTCGCCGGTTTCGACGCAGCCGCCGGGCAGAGACCAGTAGCCGATTAGCGGCGGTTTGCCGCGCTCGACCAGCAAAACTCGCCCGGAGTCAAAGATCAGCGCGCCGACTCCCAGGACCGGACGAGCCGGATACTGCCGACCGTTGGATTCGCTCACTATATTTATGGATGCTAGCTAGGGGATTGCGGCCAACACTTCTTCAGCGTGGCCTTCCACCTTCACCTTAGGGAAGATCTTTTTGATTTTGCTGTCGGTGCCGATCACGAAAGTGGTGCGCTCGATCCCCATATATTTCTTACCGTACATGCTCTTCTCTTTCCAGACGCCGTAGGCTTCCGCCGCTTTGTGGTCGTCGTCGGCTAGCAGTGTGAACGGCAGGTTGAACTTCTCCTTGAACCGGGCTTGGGCTTTGGACTGGTCGGGGGAGACGCCGACGATGACCGTGTTCGCCTTCGAGAACTTGCTCGAGGTGTCGCGAAACTCGCAGGCTTCCTTGGTACAGCCGGGAGTATCGGCCTTCGGATAGAAGTACAAAACGACGTTTTTGCCTTTGAGTGAAGATAACTCAAATTGCTCGCCGGAGTCGGTTGCGGCGGTGATTTCGGGCGCAAAGTCGCCTTCTTTGAGGTTCGACATACCTGAGAGAGATGGCTTGGGGACTACACTCTTCTCGATATATGTGACATGATGAGCGCCAGCGCCCCTGCCCCTAGTCCTTGCACAAGTTGCGGATGTTGCGCATAAAAATTGCTGGCTTGCTCCACAATCGAAGGATTATTTTGCTGAGCGTGCGCCGCCAGTTGTTGAACGGCCTCTGGCGAAATTTGCTCGGCCTGCTGCGGAGTCACTGTCGCTCCACCTTTCAGGAGACCGGCTAGTGCTCCCAACCCACCCGGCAAACTGGGTCCTGCCGCGCCGAGAAGTTGACTTAGAATGCCTGCGCGTTGTTGTCCATTCGACTGGCTGAACAGATTTGACAGCATTTCGGGAAATGCCGGCGTCTGGTTGGAGTTAAACGCTTCGGCCAACCCCGAGGCCAAGTGCTCTTGTGGGACCTGCTGAGCTACCTTTTGAAAGTCTTGTTGAGCATTAGCCGGCGGGTTGGACGGGCTCGCGCCGGCGTACTGTTGCAGTACACCTAGCAAGTTTGAGAGTGACATTGTTCCTCCTCACTTGGACTAACTTAATTGTTGATTCTTAGACTCCTCCGACACGTCCATACTTCACCTTCACTTTCCGGCTGACTGTTTTGCGATCACCATGCCGGAGATCTTGTTGTACGTTGCTTGAGGAATGATGTGACGCCGTACCAGGTCCGTTTTCGCCTTGTACGGTCGTCCGGCGATAATTTTTTGAGAATAGGCTGCTCCGATTCCCGGCAGTGCATCGACCTGCTCCTTTGTCGCGGAATTTAAATCGACCAGATCAGCACTCGACGCTGTGGCACTCTTGGCTGAGCTCTTCTTAGCGGTGGTCGATTGAGCCGCGGCGAAACCTCTCTCCAACCGATTCGCGGAACTGACGGTCGCCACCAGAATGAGCGCAAATCCGGCCAACAACACAGTGCGTAAAGTCTTCATGCGCGTTCTCCTTTAGTCTTTTTTCTGCACTTACTTTTGCGCCGACAAGTGATACCCCGCTCTTATAGCGTCGGCCTCACTCATGTACTTACCGTTCTTTGTCTTGCCGTACCAGCGATCGCCCGCGCGATGGTACACCTTCGTATCGGTATTGACCCAGACCATGCCGCTACCGGCCGGCGGCGGCGTGCGTGCTGCGGAAGTGGAATTGCTTCTCTGGAGCGTTGCTGGCGACGGGGAAGTAGCTGCTGCTCCCGGCCCGGGCGGGGCCGCTGTAGTGTCTGTCTGCGCAGCAGTTGCTGTCTTCCTGCTTCTCTTCTTCGAAGAAGTTGGCTGTGAAGTGTCCGCCGACGCCGTGGTAGCGGTCGTAGTCGTGGCAGCAGTAGCCGTATCGGTTGCTGCCTTTTTGCTCCGTTTCTTCTTCGTCGATTTCGAAGCAGTGTCGGTGGCGGTTGAGCCGGTGTCCTGCGCTTTCAGCGGCCAAATGCCGGCGGGGCTCGACGCAAGCACAACAGAAAACAGTGCGAGGCAGAGCCATGTCCGAAACCCAATCCTTCCCCGTACTTTCGTGAACACCGTAGTGCCCTCCTTGTGATCCCTACCGATATTGCCCAAAAGTGCTCAGACCCGTTAACTATATCCCAACTGGAAGTAACTGAGCTTGTTGCCCGAAGAGCTCAGTTCTGAGGGCGATGCCCCACACAAGGTATACTTCCCTTATTCATTTATGGGAAGGAAAGCCCTCGATAAATCGCGTTCCGGTGATCTCATTCCCGGCACTCTGGACCTGCTCATTTTGAAAGCGCTCGAATCCGGCCCGCTCCATGGTTATGCCGTTGCTGAATGGATTCACGGGCGTTCGCACGATGTGCTTCAGATCGATGAGGGCGCCCTCTACCCTGCTCTCCATCGGCTTGAGCTTCGTGGCCTTCTTTCTGCCGAATGGGGTGCTTCAGAAAACAATCGGCGCGCCAAGTTTTACCGGCTTACGGGCCCTGGCCGCAAACACCTTCTATCCGAGCGCGAACGTTGGACACGTCTCGCCGCCGCGGTCGGGTTCGTCCTGGCGGGAACTTAAGGAATGAGAGAAATGTGGCAGAGCATGCGCGAATTTATTCTGCGAGCGGCGGGGGTATTCAGAAAACGGCGACGTGAGCGCGAACTCGCCGAAGAACTCGAATTTCATCTGGCTCTTAAAGAAACCAGTTGCCGCCAAAATGGCCTTCCTCCTTCGGACGCAAGCTATCAAGCTCGTCGAAATTTCGGCGGGTTGGAGCGCTGGAAGGAATGGTGCCGCGATGTGTCCACAATTCCGGTTTTGGAAGATCTGCAACGGGATCTGTGGCTGGCATTTCGCACGCTGCGCAAGTCGCCAACCTTCACCTGCATAGCTGTCGCTACATTGACAGCCGCAATCGGCGCAAATACAACGATATTCAGCCTACTAAACGCAGTGCTTCTCAAATCGGTCAACGTTCCTCGCGCAGATCGTCTGATTTTGCTTCGCGTCCAGCCCGGCGATTATGGATATGGCTTCAACTACCCTTGGTTCAGGCGTATTGAACAAGACTCATCGAGCCTGATGCAGGTATTTGGCTTCATTCGCCGACATCTACGTTTGACAACTCTTAGCGGCATTGAAGACGTTTCGGCGCAGCTTGTCAGTGGAGGCTACTTTCCCGCACTGCAAGTAGCCCCCGAGATGGGACGCTACATAGTTGCTCGTGACGATCGACCAGGCATACCGGACGGCGGGTGGCTGTTATCAGCGCAGGATTCTGGCGTTCGCACTTTGCCGCAGACCCCAAAATACTCGGGCGCCAGTTAAAGCTCAATCAGATCGCCTTCACTATCGTCGGCGTGATGCCTGATTCGTTTAGGGGAATGGATCACGACGAGCATCCCGATGTGTTCATACCTCTTGAATCCGAGCCGTTGGTTGATGCACCATTCAACGCCATCGCCGCTGGATATCGGGTCTGGTGGATGTGGATTGGTGCCCGCCTTAAGGAAGGTATTTCCCTTGAACAGGCGGCGGCATTCCTGAAGGCGAAATCTTTCAGCTTGACTCACGGCAAGGAAACGCCACTCACCTTTAAGCTCAATGGCTATAAGCTTGAGGATCTTTACGTAACCGCTGAGTCTGGCTTGGCTGGTTATTCCGCCGTTCGGTTTCGGTTTGCAAAACCCCTGCGAGTGTTGATGGGCCTAGTAGGTTTGGTCTTATTGCTGGCATGCCTCAACCTCGCCACGCTCCTCATGGCGCGGGCGAGCGCACGTCGCCGCGAAATTTCAACGCGCTTTGCCCTGGGAGCTAGCCGCTCTCGTCTCGTCCGGCAACTTCTTACTGAATGCCTATTGCTTTCGCTCGTCGGAACCATACTCGGTTTACTGGCCGCATTACTGCTTACTCGCGCACTTGCCCTCCTAATCGCTCCGCAACACGGGATTAGGAGTGTGCACATCGACAGTGCGCCTGACTTCGTCGTATTTGCTTTTACTGCTGCCGTTGCCCTGGCTGCGACTCTTCTGACAGGAGTGGCCCCGGCGCTACGCTCGACCGACCGCCGGTTAGAAAACCTGCGGGAAGCCAGCTTCAGCCTTCGAGCAGTAGAGCGCAGCCGATTCTGGCCGCGTGCGCTACTTGCGTTGGAAGTAGCCGTGGCCCTCGTGCTAGTGACCGGAGCCAGTCTGCTCGGCTACAGCCTTGTCAAACTACACCAGCTTCCGCTTGGCTTCGATCCAGCTGGCTTGGTTCATGTCTTCATGGACACCGATCACAGCAGGATTCGCGCGGCATCGCCCGAAATCTATCGCCAACTGACGGAACGTCTCAAACGTTTGCCCTCAGTCTCCGATGTAAGCATCTGCCAATATGTGCCATTTTCGAGCGCTATCGGGATGACCGAGATAACGGTCCCAGCGAGGGGCCACGAACCGCTTTGGCAAAATTCCATCGGACCCGGATATTTCAGCACAATGCGCACTTCCCTACGTGAAGGACGCGAGTTTCGTTGGTCTGACAGCGGCGCCAGGGCTAACGTAGTCATTCTGAACGCCTCGGCTGAAAAGACGCTTTTCCCCGGCGAGCACGCCTTGGGTCAGCACGTTAGCGACGACAGAGGAAAGACCTGGCGCGAAATCGTGGGTGTTGTCGAGGACGCGAAGTATTCTTCCGTGCGCGCCGCGTCACCACCAACCATTTACTATCCTGCGACGCTGGAACTGGAAAATGGAGTCTCTTCGTGGACGTTTATGCTGCGGGTCTCAGGTCCGGTGGGTCCGGTCATTTCCTCAGCCAGCAAGGTCATTCATCAGGACGTACCGCAACTTCCAGCGCCCGTCGCGATAAGCATGGAAGAGACTGTGAATGACTCGCTGGCTTCAGAGCGTATACTAGCCATGCTCGCCGCCTTCTTCGGTATATTGGCGCTCCTCATTACGGGTATCGGCCTCTACGGAACACTGGCTTACATCACGGAGCGGCGCACTGGCGAAATCGGCATCCGCATGGCTGTAGGCGCGCGTCCCAGCAACATCGCATTCCTGGTTGCGGTCGAAAATGGCGCGCTCGCGTTTTCAGGATGCATTGTGGGCCTGACCGTTTCCTTGATGGCATCGAAGCAGGTCGCAAGTTTCCTGTTTGGGATTACGCCTCGGGATCCTTTCGCTTTTGGAGCGGCAGTCATTGCGGTGTTGTTAGTCGCAGTTACAGCTTCGGTTTCACCCGCGCTGAGGGCGACACGTATTGATCCACTATCCGCTATTCGCTATGAATGATTGATGGCGGAATTGGCACCGCTTCGGCCCGAATGATTCCTCGTGGGCATATAGCAAACATCATTTCGCTGGGTTGCATACCGTTGTGTTTGATCGCTTGTGCGGCGCGTTTATCCAGAACGTATTTTGAAGTGCTTCCGAATAGCCCCGATTATCTACTGCAATCTCCTGATTCTCGTCGGACGCCCTTTCCCGAAGTGCTCAAAGCCTACAACGGCTTTGAAGCCGGACACGCGTGGGTAGATCTCGAACCATTGATGGAACTGAGAATTGAGAACGCCTATTACGAGCCCGGCGGTCCAAGAACCGGTCTGGCAGGCTTCTTGGGGACTGAAGTCGCACGCTACCTTGTCGCGTCGCATGGCCTGCATCTACTTTCCGTTCAACCCATGGCGAATCGTCCGAACGATCAGATCCCAGTTCAAGATCTAATTTCACATTCGGAAACAAAATTCAGCCATTACCGGCTGTACTACGAGGTAGTTTTTGCTCGACGTCACAATTCACACGGGTCAGTTCTATTGGGCGCGGACTCTCAAGCAGAAATGGATGCGCTGTCGGCGCAGTTGGCACATCCAGAGGAAGTCTGTTCTCAACGATCGACTCATTGCATCATTTTCCCGGAGGCTTGTTCCGTGTCGGTGGAGATGCAAGTCATTGTTAACAGCAAACCGGAATCGGTCCTTTGGGGAGTTACGCTAGAGAGTATCGCCAAGCAGCCGCGTCATCTGGAGATGAAGCGCTTGTACGCAGGGGAGCTAAGGCCGGTTCGAATCGATGCGAACGACCCCAAGTCTCTGCTGCTTCCGCTGCTGCCCGGAGATCGAATCACTTGGAACTAGATTCGCGGCTCACAATTTAACACTCGCTCCAATCCGTTTCGAGCCTTCTCCGTGCTACTGCCTAGCAGGCTTAACGGAACCCCGACCGGCTAAGGAGTGGCCACCAATGGCTCCCTGAAGAGCTCGGCTCTGTGGGCCATTTCCGTTGCTTGTCAGACGGACAACTAACGGAACCTATTTTACGGTTTTCGCGGTATCTACTCAGTCCGTAACGCCCGAGCGGGATCGATCGAGGCGGCGCGTCGCGCGGGAATGGCCCCCGCGAGGGAGGCAGCGATCGACAAAGTGAGAATCGCCGTCACCAGGACCCCAATATTCACACCCTTCATGTCGAAGAGCTGTGACTCGATAAAGCGAACACAGAGCACCGATGTGGGAATACCGATGGCCAAGCCCAATACAGTCTGGATCATCGCTCCCCGCATCACCATTCCGACCACTCCGGTTCGTGCAGCGCCAAGCGCCATCCGAATCCCGATCTCGACCGTCCGCGAAGCTGTCGTGTAAGCGGTCACGCCGTAGAGGCCGATCGTCGCGAGCAGCAACGCCAGAGCGCCGAACAACGTCGTCAGACGCGCCACCATGCGTTCTTCCGTGAACCGGTCCGCGATCTGCTGATCGAACGTTTGGAACTTCACGACGGTCAGATTCGGATTAATCGCTGCAAGCGTTCTCTGCGCAATCCCCGCCATCCCGTTCATGCGTGTCTCCGTTTGTACGACAAGCGCGCCAGCGTAAAGCGACAGGTCCTTTTCAATTGGCTCCTTGTCACTCGGGTCTCGCTGCAAAATCGAAAGGAAATACATTCGATGTTGCTTCCATCGCACGCTCGTGTAGGTCGTGTCTTCTACTACACCCACTATCTTGTAATCTCCCGCTGATTCGGGCGATGGACCGAAGTAGCGCCCAATCGGGTTCTGGCCGGGAAAGAACTTCTTCGCGAATTCCTGGTTCACGACGGCCACCACTGGCGCGCTCAGAGTATCTCTTTCGCTGATGCCGCGCCCCATCAATACATGAGTACCCACCGAATCGAAATATTCGGAATTGACCTTCACGACGGAAGCCCCCGCGTGTGGGTTTGCTTGCCCCTTCACCTGTATTCCGGTACCCCAATTGTTGTCCTCCATCGGTGTATATATGGTGATGCCGACGTTCTTCACTCCTGGGATCGCGTGGAATCGCTCCTCGATCGTTCGGTACAGCAGCTCGAGTTGCGTCTGCGAATAGCCCGCCGCTTGCGGATTGATGTGTATGATGTACCGGTCCTTGCTCTCCAATCGTAAATTCGAATGTTGAAGCTTGCTCAGGCTCTGCGTGAACAGTCCCGCTCCGGTCAACAGAACCAGCGACAGGCCCGCTTGCAGCACCACCAACCCGCGCTGCACGAGTGAAGCTCCTGAACCCGTCGAGCGCATTCCCGTTCGCAATGCATCCACCGGGTTCGTTCGGGACGTAATCCAGGCAGGAGCAATACCAAAGAGAACACCTGTGAGCAGCGCCAGCCCGCATGCGAACATCAGCACCGCCAGTGACGGCCGGGCATCAACGGGCAAACGTTGGGCATCGCCGAATGCCAGGCCCAGAAGCATGCTCGTTGCCGCGTAGGAAACGGCGAGTCCCGCGATGCTGCTGAACAGGGCCAGCAAAACGCTTTCTGTCAGCAACTGCCGGATGAGTTGCCCGCGGTTCGCACCCAGAGCTGTTCGCAGCGAGATCTCCTGCTTACGTGCCATCCCGCGGGCCAGCAGCAGGTTCGCGACGTTCGCACACGCGATCAGGAGCACCAAGCCTGAGATCGCCATGAGAACGCGCAGGTTCGACCCGTACTGTTCCTGCAAGTCCTGAATTCCGGCGCCCCCGGGCGAGAGGACCACATGTGTTTTCGCCAGTAGCTTCTTGCCTTCGCCCTTCGAAAAAGTTTTCGTCTCCGCAAAAGATTGCCGGACCAATGCGCTCAGCTTCTGTTGCAAAGGCTTCAATGGCGTGCCCGGCTTCACCCGCCCAACCAGATAGAGCCATCGCACGTCCGCATCGTGTACGTAAGCCGTCCCCGCTAACGCCTCCATCGACTCGATCGGCAAAAAGAAATCCGGAGGAGTGGTCGACAACCGATCGCCGTAGAATCCGGCCGGAGCGACACCAACAATGGTCACCGGTTTTGTGTTGATCCAAAACGTGCTCCCGATGATGGAGGGATCCCCCGCATAGTCGCGCTGCCACATCGCATAGCTCATTACCCCCATGACGGCCGCGCCTTCAACATCGTCGCCATCCCTCAGCAGTCGCCCTGCCTGCGGCCGGAGCCCAAACGTGCGGAAGTAATTGCCGGAAACGAACTCACCCATTACGGAACGTGCGTCCGCGTGTCCTCGTTCGCGCCGTGCAGTGACAGGTTGGTACGAAAAGCCGGCCTGCATTGCCGCTAGTTCCTGGAACTCTGGCGTGTCTTTCTTCAAGAGCCGCCACGTTTCGTTCGAAAATAAACTGTAATTGCCCTTGTCGTTCGTGCCGCTATTCACGCAGCATTCCAATGAGTCTCCAATCCGCAACAACGTTTTCGGATCGGCTACAGGCAGGTTCTTCAGTAACAGCGCGTGAATCAGCGTGAAGATAGAGGCGTTAGCTCCGATTCCCAATGCTAGTGTCAGTATGGCCGTGGTCGTAAAACCAGGCGCCTTTCGAAGCTGGCGTATCCCATAGCGAATGTCCTGCATCCAGGTCATCTCAGTAAGTTCTCCTGCTAGCAATTCAAGCTGTTAACCGATCACGGACGGAGAGAGTAGTGCAACTGAATGCCCGAACCGGAACTTCTCTACATTGTTTATCTACTATTATTTGGGCAGAACGATGACGGGCCGCCTGTTCTCTCTTGGTTCACCGCGTCGCAAAAGCGGAAAAGCGGCCTGGGTCGAGTAAGCTAGCAGCGAGCCCGGTTGCGAGGATTTAGAGGATGGCTATGACGAAGACCGATCTCTACGATTTCTTGGCGGGTTGTAAACTCGGCGTTCTCGGTACAATTGGCAAAGACAATCGTCCACAGTCCTCGCTCGTCGGCATCGCCATCACCAACGAGTTGGAGATTATTTTCGACACTTTAAACAGCACCCGGAAATACCGCAACCTCATCGCGCGACCGGCGTGTTCTTTCGCAATCGGGTGGACCGGGGAGCAGACCGTGCAGTACGAGGGCGAAGCAACGGAACTCATGGGGACCGAACTGGAGCGCTGTCAAGAAATATATTTTGAAGCGTGGCCCGAGTGTCGCTCGCACATGAGTTGGCCCGGAATCACGTATTTTGTAGTACGGCCGCGATGGATTCGTTATAGTGACTTCGATCAGCGTCCGCCATTCATACGAGAGTTCCTGGAAGAAGATCTACGTAGCTAACCATTTTCGTTCTATGCGTTCGCCTAGCGGAATACCGCGCTTTTCGCCAGAGGCATTCGCGCAATGGCGGCGAGAGATGCGAGGTCTCTGCGGTGGACTTCATCCGAAACCGGGAACGAATTGTAATGCACAATGAACCAAGTGGGCTAACAGGAGGCGTCGAAAAGCGCGACATCAAGATCGTCGATTACGACAGCACTTGGCCGCATAAGTTCCACAAGCACGCGAGGATCATCGCGGACGCGCTTGGCACCGCGGCCTTGCGCATTGAGCACATTGGGTCAACATCGGTACCCGGTCTCGCCGCCAAACCCATTATCGATATTCTTGTCGTGGTCGCAGATTCCAGCGATGAACCGAAGTACCTTCCCCACTTAGTGGCAGCGGGTTATGCAATGCGAGTGCGCGAGCCAGATTGGAATGAACACCGGATGTTGCGAACGCCCGAGAAGGATGTCCACATTCACATCTACTCGGCCGGGTGCCGGGAAATTGAGCGAAACGTGATGTTCCGGGATCGCCTGCGCCAAAATGCCGGAGACCGAAGACGCTACGAGCAGACGAAGCGCGAACTCGCTGACAAAGAGTGGATCGATATGAACGCATACGCGAGTGCCAAAACGGAGGTCATCGAAAAGATCATCGAAGCATCCGTAGGCGACGAGCTCTCGAAATAGAAAGTATGAACCGAGGTACTCGGGCCATGTCCAGCGCGGCTTTATCGGTTTTCGGGGCAACATTCCGAGTACTTGCGCCACATAGTAAGCCCAAACCGCAAGCGCTTCTCCTCACTCTTTGAGCCCGTCCTGGTCGACGTGATCGATTCTCACTTTAGCCATCTTGCTCGTTGACCTTGCGCTAACCTGAAGCGACTCTGCCCCGCTCGCTCTATGCTTCCCGGCCAGACAATCTCACATTACCGCATACTGGAGAAACTCGGTGGCGGCGGCATGGGCGTTGTCTACAAAGCCGAGGACCTCAAGCTCCACCGCTTCGTTGCCCTCAAGTTTTTACCCGAGGAACTGCCAGGCAACGACAGTCAGGCCCTCGAACGTTTCCGGCGAGAAGCGCAGGCCGCCTCCGCGCTCAACCACCCAAACATTTGCACCATCCACGACATCGACGAGTCGGACGGACACCCGCTCATCGCGATGGAGTTCCTCGAGGGCCAGACGCTCAAGCATTTCATCGAAGGAAAACGCCTCGACCTCGACCGGCTACTCGATCTCAGCATTCAGATGGCAGATGGCCTCGATGCAGCGCACGCAAAGGGCATCATTCACCGCGACATTAAGCCCGCCAACATTTTCGTCGCCACCCGCGGTCAGATCAAGATCCTCGATTTTGGACTTGCAAAGCTACAAGAGCAGTCCGGCCAGAACCAAGCCAATCCCGATTGCACTGCAACGGCTTTGGCCGCCACGATAGACGCAGACCACCTCACAAGCCCAGGCACCACCGTCGGAACCATCGCCTACATGTCGCCGGAACAGGCACGCGGCGAAAAGCTAGATACGCGCACAGATTTGTACAGCTTCGGAGCTGTGCTCTATGAAATGGCCACCGGCCAGCCCGCCGCGTCCGGTAGCACCACTGCCGTCATTTTTGATTCCATCCTCAACAGAATCCCCGTCCCGGTCAGGGAACTGAATGCGAATCTGCCCGCAGAATTCGACCGGATCATCACCAAGGCCTTAGAGAAAGATTCCGATCTCCGCTACCAGAGCGCCGCCGAGATGCGAACGGATCTTAAGCGTCTCAGACGCGATGCCACCTCGAGCCGCTCCGCAATCACTGCATCCGCGCCCAGTGCCGCACAACCAACTCCCCCGAATGCGATCAAGCCGGCTTCGG
>JAFATG010000139.1 GCA_019244055.1 Acidobacteriaceae bacterium
GGTTTTCAAGCTGTTGCGCCTGGTCCTGCATCTGCTTCAGCTTGATTGGATTTACCCGTTTCGCTGGGATCGCACGCGCTGGCATGGTAACCGGCTCAGCCGGCGGCACGCCGATCAGCACGTCTCTAATCGTCGGCTCCTTCTCCAGACCGCCTTGCTTGCGCCAGAGGTAATCCGCGTAGTCTCCCGGGAAAACGGTTACTTCGCCATGTGCGATTTCAAAGACTCGCGTCGCAAGATGCTCGATAAAGTACCGGTCATGTGAGACGAACACGATCGTTCCCGTGAATGTTTCCAACGCCTCGAGGAGCACGTCCTTCGCCCGGATATCGAGGTGATTCGTGGGTTCGTCCAGCAGCAGAAAATTTGATGGACGCAGCAGTATGCGCGCCAGCGCATAACGGTTGCGCTCACCGCCCGAGAGCACGCCAATTCGCTTAAATACATCGTCTTCACTGAACAGAAAACATCCGAGCAGGTTGCGCAGCTCCGTTTCCGTCATGCGAGGCGCGGCGTCGTGCAGGTCATCCAAAATGCGCGCGTCCGTATCCAATTCCTTGTATTGATCCTGCGCGAAATAGTCCGTTTGGGCGTTGTGCCCGAGGATATATTCGCCGGAACTGAGCGGCTCCGTGCCCGCGAGTAATTTTATGAGAGTCGATTTCCCCGCGCCGTTAACCCCGGCGAGTGCGACGCGATCGCCCCGCTCGATGATGAAATCGACCTTGCCGAAGACAAACTTTTCGCCGTAGCTCTTTGAGACGTTCTTGAATTGTGCCACGATGCGCCCGCTTGGGTTCGGCTGCGGAAACGAGAAATGGATGGTCTTTTCCTCGGGCGGCAATTCGACTCGTTCGATTTTCTCGAGCTCCTTGATCCGGCTCTGCACCTGTTTCGCCTTCGTCGCCTGATAGCGGAATCGATTGATAAATGTTTCGAGCTGCTGGATCCTGTCCTGCTGATTCTTGTACGCCGCTTCGAGTTGCGCGAGGCGTTCGGCCTTCTGCTGACGGTATTTCTCATATCCGCCGGTGTAGAAAGTAACCTTCTTGTTCCAGATCTCGGCGATTTTCTTTACCGTGACGTCTAAGAAATACCGGTCATGCGAAATAAGAATGTAGGCAAATTCGTAATTTGTGAGATACTCCTCCAGCCAGTTGCGCGCCTCCAAATCGAGGTGATTCGTTGGCTCATCGAGTAACAGTAGATTCGGTTTTTCGAGCAGCAGTTTCGCCAGGGCGATCCGCATCTGCCAGCCCCCTGAGAACTCCTCGGTCTGGCGGGACCAATCCTCTTTCCGAAACCCCAGGCCCGCCAATACCGCGCCGACTTGCGCCTCAATTGTGTATCCATCGCGAGAGCGAAACAGGCTGTCGGCCTGCTCGAATCGGTCCGCCACCTGCGCGTATTCCTCGCCACTTGGATCGAGCTCGCTCATTCTGACCGTTAATGCTTCGAGCTCCTGCTCCAGATCTTTGATTTCCGCGAACACGCTCATGCATTCGGCGAAGACGCTGCGGCCGCTCACAGACAATCCATCCTGCGGGAGATAGCCGATTCGTATTCCCTTTGTGGCGGAGAGCGAACCGTAATCCAAGCTTTCGATTCCACCAATGATCTTGAGTAAAGTGGATTTCCCGGTACCGTTTCCGCCGACCAGACCCGTGCGCTCTTTGGGCGTGATCAGCCAGTCCAATCCGTCGAATAGCAGCTTATGCCCGAACCGCTTTCCGGCTCCGCTGAATTGAAACATCCATTTCCATTTTCGCCGACATGCGCAAAGCGCTACGCGAGAAAGAAATTGAGAGCGTTAGAGATATAGCCTTTCAGCTCCGGGCGCCTCACAACGGCGTCCAGGAAGCCGTGTTCCACCAGAAACTCGCTGCGTTGGAAACCTTCGGGCAGTTTCTGGCGAATCGTCTGTTCAATAACACGCGGACCGGCGAAACCGATGAGCGCGCCAGGTTCAGCAATATTCAAATCTCCCAACATGGCGAAGCTGGCGGTGACGCCGCCCGTAGTGGGGTCCGTGAGAACGCTAATGTAAGGAAGGCGCGCCTCATCCAGGCGCATCAACGCAGCCGATAACTTGGCGAGTTGCATAAGGCTGATTGCCCCTTCCTGCATGCGCGCTCCACCTGATGCGGAGACGATGACCACCGCCGTTTTCTCCTTCAGAGCCCTTTCAATCGCGCGCGTAATCTTTTCGCCGACTACCGCACCCATGCTCCCGCCGATGAATTTTAACTCGAGAGCGCAAATCTGCACGTGACGACCGTCCAGCAGCCCGCTGGCGCAGATGACGGCGTCCGGCAGTTGGGTGGCTTTCTGCATGTCCGCCAAACGCTGGGTGTAGGGTTTCGAATCGACAAATTGCAGCGGATCGGAGGATCGTAGATTGGAATCGTGAGTAGTGTAAACACCGTCGTCGAATAACTGCTGCAGGCGCTCAGCGGCCCCGATTCGGAAGTGGTACCCGCACTTGGGGCACACCCGCATGTGTTCCTCAACCGCCTTGCGCCAGATGATTTGCCCGCATGATTCGCACTTCTCCCAAAGACCTTCGGTCCGGACATTTTTTTCCCCCTCTTCGGGCGGATTGCCTTCAATAGATGGCTTCTGCCGTGTGAACCAAGCCATGTAAATCAGCCACTAAAGTAGCACGCGTCCGTGTTCACAGAAAAAAATAGGGGAGCGCCGAAACGCTCCCCGTTCGACCCGTACAGAGGAGAGGAGAAACTACAGGCGACTTATTTTGCGAACATCCGGCGAGCACCGGCGATCACCACAAGCCCGGTTCCTATCAGAAACAATGTAGCGACTTCGAAGGTGGGTGACTGCTGCGTCAAATTGCTGGTTCCGAAGAAAAAATCATCGATAAGCGGGTGCGAGCCATTGACGGTCGATATATTCAGCCAACTAATTGATTGCGAGAGAGCAATGCCGAAAGGCCCCGCTGGCGAACTGAACGTTTCGCCGTCCGACAGTTGAATGCTGAGCGTCGTGTTATTGGTTGAATCCACGTTTAGATACACAGCATTTTCACCGCCTGTTGGCAGCGCCATGTTAATCGATCCGACTCCGTCGGACGCTCCCTCTAGGAATACAAAATAGTGACTGTATTGGCTGAATGTAGCCCCGAAGAGATAGGATCCGCTACCATCTGGACCTGTAAAAACGAATGGCAATTGAGGACCGGAGAACGGGTTCAGCGTAATCCCCGAACTGCTGTAGTTATGACCCGTAGTTACCCCGTTAAAATTCAGCTCGATGGGGTTCCCGTTTATGTCTGCGAGCCAACCGTTATAGCTATTGGTAACTAGTGCTGTCGCGCTTGCGCGCCCGGTCAATACGAGACAGGCTGCCAAGGCGCTCGCCACTACGAAATATGGCTTCATGCGGTCGATCAAGCCTCCGAAATCGCTGATGTTTCCCTAATGAAGGTGCTGCCGCGTAGAAGCTATTCGAGTTAAGAATTGCCTTTAACAGTAGTCCCCAAATCGAATGCTAATGTTTGAGACTGGCCGCGATCTGGCGCTGGAATTCCTCTGCCTTGCGCCGGATCTCCATGGCATTGAGTGTAAGAACCCGGCGAGAGCTAACGATCTGCCTCCCATTGATGAACACATCTTCTACATCGGCGGCCTGGCTTGCGTAGATGATCTGCGAGTATACGTTGTAAAGCGGAACGGCATTGGGAGGAGCCAGTGAAACGGTAATCAGGTCGGCCCGTTTTCCCGGTTCTAACGATCCGATTTCCTTATCCATTCCCAGCACGCGAGCGCCGCCGATCGTTGCCATCTCGAGAGCCTGTTCAGCAGACACCACCGTCGGGTCCATCTGCGTGACCTTCTGCAGCTTGGCAGCGATGTCCATCTCCCAGATCAGGTTGGCGCTATCGTTGCTCCCGGCAAATCCATCGTTGCCCACGCCGACGTGGATCCCAAGCTTCAGCATCTCGGTGACCCGCGCGATACCGCTGGCGAGCTTCGTGTTGCTGGATGGACAGTGCGCGACACCGGTGTTGTGCCGTTGCAAATCTGCAGATCATTATCGTTTTTCCAGATGGCATGAGCGGCAATTACGGTCCCGTCCAAGACTCCGAGCTTTTCGAGAACCTGCGTGGGCGTTAGGTTCCGCTTCGCTAAGGAGTCGTCGCGCTCCTTCCGCGTCTCGGCGAGATGAATGGTAAGAGGAACGCGATATTTCACGGCCGGGTTGTGCGACGCGATGAGCGCTTCATCCGGCGTCGTGTAAATCGCATGGGGAGCAACTGCCGGCACAATGAGATCATCGTTACGAAACTTTTGAATGTAGCGCTCGGCTCCCGCAATTCCTTCTTGCCAGCTCTTGTAATCCGGAGCCGGCAAGCCGATAATCGTTTGGCCCAGCACGCCTCTTACGCCTGCCTCTCTTGCAGCTTCGGCTTCGACGTCTTCGAAATAGTACATGTCGTTATAGGCCGTAATACCGGCTAAGACCATCTCGAGACACGCCAAGCGAGTTCCCCAGCGGACAAACTCG
>JAFATG010000276.1 GCA_019244055.1 Acidobacteriaceae bacterium
CATCACGGGAGCGACGGTTTGCAAATGGCGGGAACGATTTCGGGTGAAACGTCTGGAAGGTTTACTGGACGAGCCGCGCCCGGGCACTCCGCGGTCCAACGGACGCACAAGTCGAGGAAGTAGTTACGAAAACGCTGGCGTCCATGCCGACCAACAGCACGCACTGGAGCACTCGGCTCATTGGCTCAGAAAATGGGCCTGTCACAGACGGCCATCGTGCGAATCTGGCGTGCTTTCGGATTGCAGCCGCATCGCGTGGAGAACTTTAAATTCTCGGCAGACCCACCGTTTGTTGAAAAGGTGAGGGACATAGTCGGCTTGTATCTGAATCCTCCGGAGCGAGCAATTGTCCTATGCGTCGAGGAAAAGAGCCAAGTGCAGGCGCTGAACCGCACCCCACCGATTCTGCCGCTAGCCCCGGGCGTGCCCGCGCGACAAAGCCACGATTACGAGCGCCATGGAGTCACGTCATTGTTTGCGGCTCTGGAGGTTGTCAGCGGAGTCAATATTAGCAATTGCTACCGACGGCACCGCCATCAAGAGTTCCTGCCATTCCTCAACGACATTGACGCGAATCTCCCCCGTGGTCTTGACGTTCACCTGGTGATGGACAACTACGGAACCCACAAGGTCACCAAGGTGCGAACCTGATTGGCGCGCCACCCGCGATATCACGTTCACTTCACTCCTACTGGCAGCAGTTGGTGGAACCTCGTGGAACGATTATTTGCCGAAGTGACGCAACGATGTGTCCGGCGCGGGAGCCACACCGCGGTGCGTGCACTGGAGAAGCGATGCTGGACTACTTGGATGAACGCAATAAAAATCCCACGCCGTTTACATGGCACGCGCACGCGGATCTAATCTTGGGCAACATCGCGAGGCTTTCTAAACGAATCTCTGACTCAGCACACTAGCGCGCCAGACCACACTTCAGGGAGTCTTGTACAAGCCAGAAGGAGCGGGGCCATTTCCTGCTATTCTTTATAACCACGGAAGCGCGGGCGGCATGTTGAGCAAGCAGGCATTCGACGCACTCGGTCCTGTCTTCGCAACTCGTGGATGGGTGTTTTTTGGACCATACCGGCGAGGTCAACGTCTGAGTGCCTCGGCGGGTCCCTACATCAGTGATCAAATCGCTGAGGCCGTAAAGAATGGTGGCATCTCCGGAGGTGCCGCAACCATGGTCCGGTTGCTGGAGACGGATCACCTGGACGATCAGTTGTCCGCCTTGGTGTGGTTGCGAAAGCAGGGCTTTGTTCAACCGGCTCGTATCGCCGTAGGCGGTAACTCGTTTGGCGGTATTGAGTCCGTGCTCGGCGCGGAACAAGGGAATTACCGTGCGGCGATTGCTTCAGCGGCAGGCGCCCAAAGTTGGGCGCAGGGCCCGAATTGCAATCGCTTTATGACTCGTTCAGTTCGAAATGCCAAGGCACCCGTTTTCTTTTTCCAAGCCGCGAACGACTATGACCTGTCGCCGAGCAAAACTCTTTCCGCAGTGATGAAGGCCGCGAACAGGGCTACTAGATGAAGATTTATCCCTCCTACGGCGATTCCCCTGGAGACGGCCATAGCTTCGGCTATTTTGGATTCGCCGTCTGGGCTGATGACGTCTTCCGATTTTTAAACCAGCACTGCACGAAGTAATTATTCCCTTTCACCGCCATAAACGTTAGAAATCTATCTGGAGTGATCCGGCGCGGGAAAGCAGAGTAGCGATGTTAGGCAGATCGCCGGATCAGTGCAGATAGAGCCGTTTGAAGGAAGGGGACCGCATTCAAACGGTCAAGGGTGGCGTAATCCATTTGGACGATTAGTCGGGTGTTGCTGACATTGAGGCGACCAGACGTGAACAAACCGGCGTCGCAGAGAGGTTGTCTGCGAACCTGCAATTTCGGATCTAACGGTGAACCGTAGAAAATGACCTTTCCCATACCGGCTCACTCATCGGGTTCAGCACGAGCGAGTGCGTGGCGAAAAAGGCAAATTATCGGGCGATAACGTCCTTTCAATTGGTCCTACGGTGACTATTGTGCACGGGGTAGGCTCAGAAAAATTGGTGAGCTTGTTTATTCTGATTCAAGGGCGGCATGTGAGCATGAAGAACCTGTTTGATGCAAGGGTGGCGAATCAGATAAAGCTCCGGCTGGGAAAGTTGGAGCCGCAAAGTGAGAGGCGCTGGGGCAAGATGACGGCGGCGCAGATGCTGGCACATTGCTCGGTGAGTATGCAGTGGGCAGTTGGAGAAATGGTGCCCGAAAAGGGAGCGCTACCCGCACATCTCATGGGCGGCTGGTGAAGCCGATGGTGTTTCGCAACGAAGACCCGCTACGGAAGAATTCGCCGACGGCGAAGAGCCTCATTGTGTCGGACGAACGAGATTTGGGCAACGAACGGGAGCGGTTATCGGGCTTGATTGACAAGTTTGCGGCGGGAGGGACGGCAGGGTGTACGAACAATCCGCACAGTTTCTTTGGCAAGATGACGCCGGAGGAGTGGGCGATCTTGATGTACAAACATCTCGACCATCATTTGCGGCAGTTTGGGGTCTGACCGCCTCAGAAACGTTAGTCTTACAAAGGGGCTTGAATGTCGGCAAGCAGTGGAAGGCCAGGTTCTCCAGGACGATTCAGCTCTCCGTGATTGTTCTCACCGCCTTGGCCGGCCTATTTCCTATCGTCGCGTATCTCGCCAAGGACATGAAATGGCCATACCTTGCGGAATCAGGGCTGTGGCCGTCGTTCTTCGTTGGTATTGCCGCCACCTTGATCGGTATTGATCGCGCATTTGGCCTTTCCAGCAGTTGGAGCCGTTACGTGCTCACCGCGACCTCGATTCGCAAGATGCTCGAGGAATTTCGGCTCGACTGCGCATTAATAATGTGCACCTGATCGTTCCGACGCAGCACGGCGTAGGACTGATAAGTAGGTGTTTCTTAATGCGAAACCATGGCTTAGAGTCGCCCGACCGATTCGCAAGTTGGCCGAAACGTCGCTATTCAAGATCTGTGAAAACGAAGTCAGGTTTCGTACTGGTCTCGAGTTGATAGAGTACGCTCCTGGCTCGGCTTTCGCGTAATTGCTCGATGCTGCAGCTCGACGGCCCGATGCCGGACACTCAAGCAGCGCTCCCGGAGGAAGGCTTGGCCGAGCGGGTCTTTTCGAGAGCCGCCAGTCGCCCCTCGCCCGGTTTGCGGGGCTCCGCGATCTAGGAAGACGGGTTCCTTTCCGGGCGCTTTCGACGTGTCAACCGTCTATGAGGTGTCAACCGTCCATGAGGTCTGGTCTGCGGGTTTCAGTTTTGTACAGATGCTGCGCGAGCGCGAAGATGTATGGGCGCGCGAACAGATCGGGGGCGGGCAGGTGTTCACGGTCGGCTGGGACTTTTCATGAGCTTGCCCCTTCAAGCCCTCACGAGTAAAACAGGACTCTTAAAGAGCTGTACTGGGATCAAACGTTCGTTGCACAGCATGGCCAAACGTATCAGAGCAATACGAATGAGCGAAAACCCCGGGCCAACCGCCTATGTGTTCAATGCCAGCAATGCCTAGAGTTATTACAGGGGAAGAGCTATGTGCAAGGCCGCGGTAAATGGCATGCCAGTACGGTGCGCAGTGTCACTCAACGAGTAAACGAATAATTAGGCGGGAGTCTAGCGTGGACAGTGAATTTTAGGTTGCGTCAGAATAACCTAAACGTTTAGGATTAATGCATGACACGGCGATCGCAGATTTCCGCCGCCGCTAGTGCGCTTGGCAGACGCAGCTATGAGGTGCGGGTCAAGCGCCTTGGCATTGAACGGCTGCAAGAGATTGCTCGTGAGAATGGGAAAATGGGCGGCCGACCGAAAAGCGGAACCAAGAAAACCGGCGCGAAAGGAAAGGAATAACACGGTATGGCCGTTTACAAACCAAAACGCTACGGCGTTGAGTCTAAGCACTACGTTTGTGAGTTCGTGAGTCATGGGAAGCGGATTCAGGAGAGCACGGGATCGACCAGCAAGACTGTAGCAAAGGAGTACGAAAGGCGGCGGCGAGCTGAACTCGAGCGTGCGGCTGCCGGGATGCCCACAGAGCGAAAGGCTGCGCGCATCCGCTCAGTCGCGGAAGTTTGTATCGTGTATCTGGATGGCTACCGTCTCAGTCATCGGTCGAATTCGATCCGTTCGGCTTAAGGTTCGCTCGCGAATGTAGAGCGGCTGCTCGGCGGCGTGCTGCTGTCAGATCTCACGGAAGAGAAAATTTGAGACTATATTCGGCAGCGGCAGGCCGAAGGGGTAAGCGGGCGTTCAATTAATTTGGAGTTGGGCGAACTTTCACGCGCGATCGGGGTTACCTGGAAAGAGCTATTGCCGAAGATACCGAAAATTGGAAGAGCGGAAGGATATCGGCCAAGCGCTCACACCCGAGCAGCAACACGCGCTGGCTGGACGCGGTAGCACAGAGCGGATCCCCCATCTTCAAAATTTTGATTCCGGTTCTACTGCTGAGTGGTATGCGCGTAGATGAGGCGGTTTCGATGCGCTGGTCTCAAATCGAGTTCATCGCGCTGACCATCACTGTTGGGCGCGCGAAGACAGCAAGTGGCACTGGGCGCACTCTCCCGATCAACGATGAACCGTTCGCGATTCTGCAGGCGCATCGTCAATGATTTATCGACAACTTCGGGAAACCGCGGCCAGAATACTATGTTTTTGCTTGGCCCCCCTCTCCCAAGAGATCCGGACCGCCATGCTATCGAGGTTAAGACCGCGTGGACGAAAGCACGGAAGCGGGCGAGCGTCTCATGCCGACTGCATGACCTAGACATACCTGTGCAACGCAAGGGGCCGAGTTGGGCACTCCAGAATCAATCCTGGCTTTAATGGGATGGACGAGTCGCAAGATGCTTGAGCACTATTCACACATTCGCATGAAGGCGAAACGCGAAGCGGTTGCGGGGATCACGCTCCGTCCAAAAATCGAATTTTCGGACCTACTCCCTGTGAAAGTCTCTGTAGTTGCGGAAATTCGCCCTCAAAACCACGCGATTCAGTAAGGTTGAAATTTGGCCCAAGTTGCTGAACAGATTGAAAATAAAACCATGGAGCCACCCGCCGGGATCGAACCGGCGACCTGCTGATTACGAATCAGCCGCTCTACCGACTGAGCTAGGGTGGCGCCTGAATGAAACCGTGCGCTTCGCTGCAACTCATCTAATTCTACAGGGGCGCTTGCCGGGACTTTATTGCGGGACCCCGAACGCATGCAGCGTGCCGTCGTACGTCGTCGCGTACACCCGGCCATCGCTCACTGCCACCCCACCGAAGTGCGTGAAAGAGGGCATCGTCTTCCCGCTCGAAAACAGCTCCTTGCCGGTTTGGGCATCGAATGCATACAGGATCGCGTTGCCGGTTGTCAGTTTAATGCGCTCTTCGCCGGTATACAAAGCCCCATTCTCCTTGACTTGACGCGTGAACTCGCCGCTCGAAATGGCAAAGAGAACGCCGTCGGCCACGACGGGAGGTTCGGGAACCGCCATGTTATGCGAAATCCAAGCGGGCGTGAGGACGGGCTGACCGCCGTTCTCCTCGACTTTGAATGCCATGATGCTGCCGTCCGGCGCAGGACCGTTCGTCACTGGAAATACGGGAGCCTTCGCGGCGGCCGGCCCCCAGGCGGGAGCATAGAGCCAACGCACGCCCTTGGCATCTTCCCAGCTTGCGAATGCGCCCCAGAATCCACGGCCCGCGATATCGGCACCCTCGTTGGTGTAAAGCGGAGATTCAAATAACGGCTGGCGATGCGTCTCTCCACCAAGCGACTTGGCATCGAGCATGTACAGTTTGCCTTCCTTCCCCGAGGCGACCAGTAGCTGGCGGTCTTTGTACTTGAACACGAGGGGAGTACCGTTGCCCATATCCAAATCCTTGCGGGTCAGATAAGTGGCGTTTGTTGGAGTGAAGTAGTCGACGAGCTTGAGGTCTTTGGCCGAGAGGGCAACAACGGTCTCGGCGTATTTTCCGGCCGCTGCATCGAACGGTCCGTCGCCAGTGCCGGCATAAATTGTGGTTCCATCAATGCTGGCCGAGGCTCCTCCGCGACCCCAAATGCCCCCGCCGTATGAATCGGATTCGAAAAAGCTCGGTGGCTTGTCTGGATTCTTCAGATCAAGTCCCCAAACGCCGGATTTCGCGTCGCCACAGCTTTGCGAGGTAGTCGTGTACACGAAATCGCCGATAACGTTCATGCTCCAGTTCTTCGAATAAGCGGGAACGAACTGCTTAGGCGGAAAGCGATCCTCGCCGTTCACAAGATTCAGGGCGTGGAGCTTGCCATCGATAGAAATGACATAGACACTGGGCCCCTCTTTGCCGTTCTGAATAGCGGGCGTGTCATTCAGCGCATCGGGACAGAAGTAAGTGCCGCTTTGGGCGTTCTTCGAAGGTGGCGCTTCGTTCGTGAAATGCTTCTGCCATACGATTTTGCCGGTGTCCCCGTCCACGACATAGAGGTTATCGGAGCTGCCGCCCACCACCACGTAGGTTTCCGCTCCGTGGTTCGTGTACACAGGGTTCATCACCACCGGTGAAGTCAGTGAATTGAGCTGCTTTGGCTGATTATCCAGCTTGAGATTCCAGAGCAGCCGCATTCCCTTGACGTTGTCGGTCGAAATCACCGTTTCGTCCTTTGCCCAGCCGCTACGCTGCGAATCGCCGCCGAATGTCAACCAACTCGCGGCAGCCACTGAACAGGTAATTGCTGCCCCGGCACACAACCGCGACCACTTCCACTTCATCGAGAAATCCTCCAAAATCAGCTAGCTCTTCGAATCGAGGTCCAGGCCCACAAAATGGTATGACAGTGAATGTTTCGCTGAGTGTTCATGAACGCCTTGCGTTCGCGCGCGGCCCTTACCGCATAATGAGGAGCGAACTTGCGAACGTGTATCGGAACACAGCGTCCGCGAGTCACCGAGATTCATTTTATGCGCTTTTATCTTGCGTTATTGATCCTTTCCCACGGTGTTATCGAAGCCCAGACTCACACGAACCAATCAGTTGCAGTGACCGATTATACGAATTACAACGTGGGCGATGTAGTTCGCATCAGGTTGCAGACGGCGCCTCGGGCAAAGCTGTCCATTCGGTATGGGGGCGAGACGAAACCGATCGCTACCTCAGGCCCCATCAGTGGCTCCGGATATGCGCCGGTCTGGAAAATACCGCCCGAAGTCCGCACAGGACGATACGACGTAGATGTAACGGACAGCGATGGAAATGTGGTGAGGGAGGCGACGTCCTTCGCGGTTCACCGGCAGCTCGCAAAAGTCATTTCGGTTGAGCTTGATAAGACGTTCTATACGTCGGGCGATAACGTGAACCCGACGATTGTCGTCCGTAATCTGTCCGATCGGACGCTGCAAGATTTGCAGGTGGAATTCGAGCCGTACACGTATCCGTGGATCGCTCCTGCCGCCGATGAGCCGCCAATCTGGAAGCACATTGTGACGCATTCGCTTTCACTCGGCCCGGGTGAGGAGAAAACGTTCCATGTGGAGAAAGCCGCGGTCGTCCAGGCCGAGAAAGAGCCCGTCGGAATTTACTATTCGGTGGTGATCCGGGACACGCACACGCAGGATCGCATTTATGATTTAGCATTTGCGTTGCCGGCTTTCACAAAGCCGCCGAACACGCCGCTGCCAAAGCAATACCCGTTTCTGTATCTGTATTGGCATCTCAGGGACCTCTCCAAATCGGAGGCGTACCGGCATTTCTATCCACCCGAATTTGTGTCTGACGTGA
>JAFATG010000035.1 GCA_019244055.1 Acidobacteriaceae bacterium
TGCCGCCGCGTTCGCAGCCCAAGCAAGCGTCGCCGTGTTCTGAATCAGGATGTAATTGATGTCGGGTCCGCCCGCGCGGCGATGGACTGGAAACGTTTGAATCCACTCGGGAGTGAAGCTCGGGGCATCTTTCTCCCAGTAGGCTTCTCCGGTCACGCCGTCCGGGTAGCGCTTCAGTGTGACTGGGCGATCCTTCAGATGCGGCAGTATGAACGGCGCAACGCGGACATAATAATCGATTACGTCGGCTTTTGTGAACCTCGCTGCTGGATAGAGAACCTTACTGAGGCGCGTGCATTTAACGTGTTGCCCTTCGATTTCGAGCGTGACCTCGTCAGCGCGGTCTGAATTGACTCGTGAACTTGCCGGACCTGTGGTCCTCTTACGCGCCACACTTCCATTTTCGGCAGAGGACCGTTTGCGGTCGCAACATCAAAGCTCAATTCGATTTCATCGAGCCCTCGTGTTACCGTTTCCGGCGCTGCGATGCGAACGGCTACTCTTCTGGAGGTGCACCGGGTCTTCCGACAAGGTTATCCGCGGAACCGGAGCCGCCATCATCGGCGGAGGCGTATGTAATGCGGGACTTTGCTTCGAACTTTCTATAGTTCCTGAATTCCAGCTCGTTTCTGTCATTTCGTGTAGGCGTTTCGAGCGCGACCCTAGCCGCTATCGGAAGCAGGTAGTCTCGCCCGGCAATGTCCACCCGGTCGTAATCAATAACAGTGGACAAGCTCTTCGTTAACAGCTCGTCGGGGAAATCGGTAGGAATACTGGTGATTCGCCATATCGCCCCAGTCTCCGGATCGGCATAGATTGATCCGTGGTAAGGAAGATAGTCCTTTTTCGTGTCATCCAGGCTGAGGCTGACATTCGAATGCTGCTGGTCGATGGCATACTGGAATACCCCGACGCGCCGTCCTTCAAGGTTTTCCAATCCGACCCAAGTGAATGCGGCTGCGCTGGCTGGAGCAAATACGCCCTGCATCAGCATTCCGAATTCGCCCTCTGTTACCAACGGCTGGAAGAGGCGACGGCTCTGCGTGCGCACGGGTCTGTCGTTCACCTTCTCGAGAGTATGTTCCTCGCGACCCGCATTGAACGTCAGTCTGGAAATGAGCGTATCGCCTTTATGCCAGTGTTTCGCCTTCTTGCCGGCCTGGAATTGGCGGGTCTCCAAATCGCAGACGAAGTTAGGCAGGTTCGCAACGTATCGCTCTGCGTAAGCACGCACGCGTGACAGGATCTGTTGTTGATCGGCTTCGGAGGAAATCGCCTGAGCCTGCTGCTGCCCTCGAGGCATGGCGCAAACAAGCGTAATGCCGGCTACGGAGACCGCTAGGAGCCGAATTGGGGAGCGCATTAACATTCGAATGCTTGTTGTATCACGTTTACATGACCACGTCGCACTCCTGACCGATCTGTGGTAACAGAACCAAGCCAGCAACGGTCAACCGCATGTGCGACCTCTTTTTATAGACTTTCCCTGCAGTGAAAGAGCACTGTTTCCGTTTTTCGATGGGCCGCCCAATTTCTCTAAGCTAGAGGCCGGCCCGAACGACAGCTCGATTCAGCGCGGCGATCGGGAAGAGACCGGGGATAACGAAGCCCGCGAGGACGAAATGGGCTCTGGCCCGGCCCAACCGACCGTCGATCCCACCGCCTTGGGTGCTCATACGTCGATTCGCCATCCCAGGTCCGATGCCTTCGATCCGGAATCCGAGATGCAAGATTACGATGGCCTTGAAATCGTGCCCAAAGAGGACAGGAGTCTGGGATTAACCGATGTGCCGGGCGTTCCCGCGGAGGACTGGGCCGCTGATACCGGGCGGGATAAAGCGCCAGGCAGGAAACAGTAATCCCGGACCTCGAGCCACGGAATGCGTCATCCTGGTATCAGGTGCAGAGCTTGTTATCTGGATTCGATTCAATCGGTTTTGATCCAATTGTCGAGCGGTGGTTCACCGCGCGTTTCGGCTCGCCTACCCCGCCTCAGGCACAAGGCTGGCGCGAAATTTCCGCCGGGCATGACACGCTGATCTCCGCGCCCACCGGCTCCGGCAAGACGCTCGCAGCCTTTCTAATTTGTCTGGACCGGCTGGTTCGCGCGGCGCGTACTCAAAGGCTGGAAGACGCCACACAGGTGATCTATGTATCTCCTTTGAAGGCGCTGAGCAATGACATACACCGGAACCTGGAAGAACCACTAGCGGAGATCGCTGCCCTGGCCAAGCAAGAGGGAGTTCCGCTCCAGCCGATCCGAACTGCGGTTCGAACCGGAGATACACCGGCATCCGAACGCGCCCAGATGCTCAACAAGCCGCCGCACATTCTGGTGACCACGCCGGAATCGCTCTTCATTCTTCTCACGGCCGAAAGGCCACGGGAACGGTTACGGACCGCCTCGACGATCATCATCGATGAAATTCACGCGATAGCGGACGACAAGCGCGGCTCGCATCTGTTCCTCTCGCTCGCACGCCTCGACGCGCTAACCGAAAAGCGGCTGCAGCGGATCGGCCTCTCGGCAACCGTAAAGCCGATCGAAGAGGTTGCGCGCCTTCTCGGATCTCCCACCCGAATTGTGAACACTGGGCATCGACGCGAGATGGAGCTTGCGGTTGAGGTGCCGCGCGACGAACTCAGCGTTGTCGCCAGTACCGAGATGTGGAATGAGATCTACGATCGGATCGCCGAATTGATCCTGCAGCACCGCACAACGCTGGTCTTTGTGAACACGCGGCGCCTTTCCGAGCGGGTGGCATTCGGATTGGGAGAACGGTTGGGCGCCGGCGCGGTCCTTCCGCATCACGGGAGTCTGTCCCGCCAGATGCGGTTCGACGCCGAATCGCGGCTGAAGAAGGGCGAATTGCGTGCCGTGGTCGCGACTGCTTCGCTCGAGCTCGGCATCGATATTGGAACCGTCGATCTGGTTTGCCAGATTGGTTCACCGCGCTCGATTGCCACCGTGCTGCAGCGGATCGGAAGGTCGGGACATTGGGTCGGAGCCAAACCGAAGGGTCGGTTATTTGTCACCACGCGCGACGAGCTCGTCGAATGCGCGGCGGTGATTTCAGCGATTCGCAAAGGCGAATTGGAAGAAATCGAGATTCCGCAAAACGCGCTCGATATTATGGCCCAGCAGATTGTCGCTGCCGCTTCGGCTGAAGCGTGGGAAGAGGATGCGCTCTTTAAGTGCTTCCGTTCAGCTTATCCGTACCGCGATCTTCCTCGTAAGGACTTTGATGATGTCCTGGAGATGCTGTCGGAAGGCATCGCGACCTCACGCGGGCGGAGTGGCGCACTGCTGCATCGCGATCGCGTGAACGGACGCGTAAAGGGCCGCCGCGGAGCGCGTCTTGCAGCCATTACTTCCGGCGGTGCGATCCCAGAAAATGCAAACTATGCGGTCGTGGTTGAGCCGGAAGGCAAGACGGTCGGAACGCTCGATGAAGACTTCGCGGTAGAAAGTCTGGTCGGTGATGTCTTCCTGCTGGGAACGCACTCCTGGCGGATCAAGCGTGTGGAACCAGGACGGGTACGTGTCCATGACGCGAACGGCGCTGCGCCGACGATTCCGTTCTGGTTGGGCGAGGCACCCGGACGTTCGCGGGAGCTATCAGCCGAAGTAGCCGATATTCGCGAGCGTGTGCTCGCCGATTCTGATCCGCTGCCTGCGTTTCTTCTCTCCGAGTGCGGGCTAGACGAAGCCGGAGCTAAGCAAGCGGCGGCCTACATCCGCGCCGGCGTTGCTGAGCTGGGTTCGTTGCCCACTCAGAAGACCGTAATCGCGGAGCGCTTCTTCGATCAGGCGGGCGGCATGCAATTGGTATTGCACGCTCCCTTTGGCTCGCGCATCACACGCGCTTGGGGGCTTGCTCTCCGAAAACGTTTCTGCCGCGCGTTCAATTTTGAGCTGCAGGCAGCGGCCACCGATAACGGCCTCGTACTATCGCTCAGCGATCAACATTCCTTTCCGCTCGAGCTGGTCTTCGCGTTTCTGAAGGCAGCCACGGTGGAGGACGTGCTGCGGCAGGCGCTGCTCGCGGCGCCAATGTTCGGTGCTCGCTGGCGCTGGAACACGACGCGGGCGCTCGCTGTTTTGCGATTCCGCGGAGGAACGCGTGTGCCTGCCCCAATTCAGCGCATGCGGGCCGATGACCTGCTCGCGGCGATCTTTCCTGATCAGGTAGCCTGCGCCGAAAATCTTACCGGCCCGATCCGCGTCCCGGATCACCCTCTGGTTAAGGAAACCATAGAGAACTGCCTGTACGAAGCGATGGATCTCGACGGGTTACGCGACGTCCTGGAGGGCATCGAGAGTGGACGTATTCGTACGATCGCGATCGATACGCCGCGAGCTTCGCAGTTTTCGCATGAAATCTTGAACGCCAACCCGTACGCGTATCTGGATGATGCTCCTCTCGAAGAACGCCGCACCCGAGCCGTGCAATTGCGGCAGACCATCGGAACAGACGTAACGGGAGAAGGCATTCTTGACCCAGCAGTGATAGCCGAAATCTCGGCCGAGGTCTGGCCTGAAGCGCGAGATGCCGACGAGCTCCACGATGCACTCTTGACACTGATCCGGCTTCCTCCAGTTCAGGAGTGGCAAGCATTTTTCGACGAGCTATCTGCAACCAGGCGAGCGTCGCTTATCACGCGCTCGGGTTTGCCGTTTTGGATTGCCACGGAACGACAACCGGTAGCGGACGACGCCAATGCCGCGGTTTCCGGTTGGATGGATTCGAGCGGTCCAGTCACTGTTCCCGAGTTAGCCGCTCGCATCGGGTTTGCTCCGGGGGAGGTGGAGGCCGCGTTATTGCAGCTCGAAGCGCAAGGTCAGGTGCTTCGGGGCCATTTCCGCCAAGCCGCTGGCGAAACAGAGTGGTGCAATCGTCGCGTTCTGGCGCGCATTCATCGCGCCACACTGGGCCGTCTACGACGTGAAATCGAGCCCGTTACCGCTCTCGATTTCGAAGCCTTTCTGCAGAGTTGGCAGCATATTTCGCCGGGAACGCAGTTGCATGGTTCGGACGGCACGCTTCAGATCATCCGGCAGTTGCAGGGTTACGAAATTCCCGCTGCTGTCTGGGAATCTGAAATCCTCGCGCGACGGATCGCAAAATACGAGCCTGATCTTCTTGATCAGCTCTGCTTTTCGGGCGAGGTGATGTGGGCGAGAGTTTCGCCGCATCCAGCGATTGCCGAAAACCGCCGCGTGCGCCCCACCCGCATTGCGCCCATCACCTTGTTCTTGCGCGAGGATGCCGAATGGCTGATGAATGCAAGGGCGATGCCCGATTCTCCAGGGCTATCGCATCCCGCGCGAGATATCTTGGTTGCTCTCGAAAACCATGGCGCGAGTTTTTTCATCGATCTGGCGCGGCAAACCCACCGTTTACCGAGCGAAGTGGAAGACGGTTTGTGGGAATTACTGGCGGGCGGGTTCGTCACGGCGGATGGATTCGACAATCTGCGGGCGCTGATTGATCCCAAACGGCGCCGCGGCGAGGGTCGAGCGAGCAACAAACGGCCTCGCCACGCCGCCGGGCGCTGGGCCTTGCTCCGCCCCGTTGCCGCTGGAGTAAGCTCCGAGGAGCGCATCGAGCGTTTTGGGCGCCAATTGCTTCTTCGCTGGGGCGTTCTGATGCGCGATCTGCTAGCCAGAGAAACGCTTGCGCCACCCTGGCGCGACTTGCTGCCGGTCCTGCGAAGAATGGAAGCACGCGGCGAGACCCGCGGGGGACGGTTCGTCTCAGGCTTCACGGGCGAGCAGTTTGCCCGGCCCGAGGCCCTGGAGTTGCTTCGTGCGATCCGCAGAAGAGAGGACAAGAATCCAGCCGTTCCTGTCTCAAATGCGGATCCGTTGAACCTGACCGGCATTATTCTGCCAGGACCGAGCGTGACCCGTTTGGCAGCGATGGGGATCGTGCCGGCGTAAGCAACGGTCCACAATGGCAAAGACCAAATTCGAATCCGTTGACGAGTACATCGCCTCGCAACCGGAAGCTATGCACAAAATTCTCGGGCTCGTACGGCACGCCATCCGAAAGGCCGTGCCCCGAGCTGAAGAGGTGATCGCGTACCAGATCCCCACATACAAATTGCACAACGATCTTATGCTCTCTTTCGCTGGATGGAAGCAGCACTACTCGCTCTACCCCGCCGGTCAGCATTTGCTCGAGGCCTTTAAAGACGAGCTCGCATCATGCGAGATCAACCACAGCACAATCCGCTTCCCGCTCTCTGAGCCGGTCCCCACGAAGCTGATCGGACGTATAGCGAAGTTCCGCGCCAAGGAAGTCGCGGCGCGCGAGAAAAAGTCAGCCGAGCCCAAGAAGCGCTAGCCCGGCGGTGCGTGAGCGCACCGGATTAGCTGCCGAATACACACAGTCAGAGATATAATTCCTCGAATGATCCGCTTCGCTCCTTTCCTATTTGCCTTGCTCTTCTTCGGCCTCCGCACTCCCGTTGATGCAGGGATGCAAGCGCAGCCTGCACCGAAGCCGGCCCCCCAACTTGTTACGGCAGATTCGCCGCACACCACACCGGGAGGCGCCACCTTTATCGTGCCCGCGGGCTGGTCCATCGCGAGCGATGCCAGGTCCGCCACCCTGCAACCGCCTGAACCCGACAGCCACATCGCAATCCTTGACGTCCATGCTCCCGATGCAGCCGCGGCCGTTGCCAGCGCGTGGGCCAGCTATCGACCTGACATGAAGCGACCGCTCAAGGTTGCTGTTCCCGTTCCTGACCGTAATGGTTGGAGTGACGGCAAACGATTCATCTACGAAACCTCGCCAAACGAGCGCGCGGTGGTCGTCGCCATCGCTTTACACTCGGGCGACACGTGGACGGTAGTCCTCGCTGATGGTACAGATCCTACGTTCGAAAAACGGGGCGCCCAGATCAATGTCGTGCTCCAGAGTTTGCGGCCCAAGGGTTATCAGCGCGAGTCTTTCGCAGGACGCAAAGCGCTTCCGCTCACGCCGGAGCGCATTGAAACGCTGAAGACCTTCGTCGAAACTTCGATGAAGAAGCTCGGCGTGCCTGGTGCTTCGCTGGCGCTCATCGACAACGGAAAGGTGGTTTACGAAGGAGGGCTTGGCGTCCGCGAACTAGGCAAGCCGACCCCAGTTGACGCCAACACGTTGTTCATGGCGGCCTCGAACACCAAGGGCATGACCACGCTGTTGTTGGCTCGACTGGTAGATGCACAGAAGCTGCAGTGGAATCAGCCTGTGATTCAGGTTTACCCAGACTTCAAACTCGGGGATACGAATACGTCGCGTCAGGTTGAAGTCAAACACCTGGTCTGTGCTTGCACTGGCTTGCCTAGACAAGATCTGGAATGGCTTTTTCAGTTCAAGAGCTATACCCCGGCTTCCACATTTACCTTGCTCAGTGGGATGCAGCCGACCAGTCGCTTTGGCGAAGTCTTTCAGTACAGCAACCTCATGGCTTCCGCTGCCGGTTACATTGGTGCGCACCTGTATGTACCCTCGAGCGATCTCGGGCCTGCTTACGACGAAGCGATGCAAGCGCAGATTTTCAATCCTTTAGGCATGAAAGATACAACGTTCGACATGGAGCGAGCACAGCGCGGCAACTTCGCGAGCCCCCATGGCGAGGATGTGGACGGGCATCCCACGGTAGCCACCATGGACAATAACTATTCCATTGTCCCCTTCCGGCCCGCAGGCGGCGTCTGGACTTCTGCTGATGACATGACGCGCTACGTCCAGTTGGAATTGTCGCGCGGCAAACTGCCCAACGGCGAACAGCTTGTTTCCGAAGAGAATTTGCTGATGCGCCGGAAGCCCCAGATCGCGACAGGCGAAGACGAGTCCTACGGAATGGGCCTGGAAATAAACAACCGGTGGGGCGTGCCCATTATTCATCACGGCGGCAGCTTGTTCGGTTATAAGAGCGACTGGATGATTCTCCCGGATTCCGGAATCGGGGCTGTATTGCTCACAAATGCCGACAACGGCGGAATGCTGCTGCATCCATTTATGCGCCGCCTGGTGGAGGTCGTGTTTGACGGTAAACCAGAAGCGGTCGGGGATGTCGATAGCGCGGCCGCGAACCATCGCGCCCTCTTGGCCAAGGAGCGCCAGCGCCTGGCGGTTCCGGCCAGCAATGAGGAGGTCTCCAAGCTCGCCGATCATTACATCAGCGGCGCACTAGGCGACCTCAAAGTCGATCACCAGGGCGCCAATACCCTATTCGTCTTCAACGGATGGAAGAGCACCGTTGCCTCGCGTAAAAACGATGACGGGACGATTTCGTTCATCACGATCGATCCAACCCGCGATGGATTCGAGTTCGTTAAGGCCGAGCGCAACGGCAAGCGCGCGCTGATCATCCGCGACGGCCAGCACGAATACGTTTTCAATGAAGCAGGCTCGGGCGAGGGGTCAACCGATTCGCTCCGCTCCAAATGAGGACTTGGCGCACGCTTACGTTCAGACGAGAAACCCGCTAGCCGCGCCCGAGGCTCGTTCTGCCTGTGAAGCCAATACTTCCCTGAGCAATTGCACAACGTCATTCAACTGAAATGGCTTGCGAATGAAGCCCCGGATTTGCGGTGATTCGATGCGGTCCATAACCATTTCCCGCTGATAGGCGCTGGTGAGAATGATCTTCATATCTGGCCGAATCCGCTTCGCTTCCCTTAGCAATTCCTCGGAAGGAGTGCCCGGTAGAGTCATATCGAGCAAGAGCACGTCTATGTTGTCTTTGTGATTGCGCAGAAGATCGAACGCGGTTCGCCCGTCGGCGGCTTCGATGACTGAAAACTCTCTTTTTCGAAGCATTTTGGAAACCGCCAAACGGAGTGTCTCCTCGTCTTCGACAAACAGCACCGTCGCTGCAGTTGGCTCGCCGTGCTCGCTCGAAGCTGGCTTTGGGGCGACGAGATCTCGCTTCATCCGCTGGCTCGCACATGGCAAAACAATGCTAAAGGTTGTCCCTTGACCGGGGGCACTCCTGACGTCCATTGAGCCTCCATGGGCGCGAACGATCCCCTGTACGACGGCGAGGCCCAGACCGCGGCCAGCGAATTTTGTAGTGAAGAACGGATCAAAGATTCTTGCTCTTGCATCTTCCGCTATGCCGCAACCCGTGTCGGATACCTGCAACCGGACGTATTTACTCTGAGGCAATTGCATATCTCCGCCACGCGCCAAGTCCTCGGATCCATCTACGAGCGATGTGGAGATGTTGATCAATCCATCCTTGTCTCCAAATGATTCTGACGCGTTGACAATCAGATTCATCAGGACTTGTCGGATCTGTGCGGGATTTGCGCGCACGGCGGGAAGTTCCTTGTCGAGAACGGTCTTCAATACCGCACGTTTCGAGATAGAGACCCTCAGCAGCTGAAGCATTTCTTCAACCAGCCGGGACACGTCCGTAGGCTCCAAATCTCCTTGATCCTGCCCCGAGTAGACGATCAATTCTCGAACGATTTCGGCAGCCCGGATCGCAACAGTTTTGATTGTTTGAATTTCTTCAACAGCAGCGCAGGATGCAGATAGCTGAGTTTTCAGCGAGTTCCGCATTCGTAAGGATGCTGCCCAAAAGATTATTGAAATCGTGGGCGATGCCGGCCGCGAGCACACCGAGGCTCTCTAGTTTTTGCCGGACCAGCAACTGCTCTTGTGCACGCCTTATTTCCGTTAAATCGTTGCAACATCCTACAATCCGGTAGATATGGCCTTCGGCGTCTCGCAGCGGGATCAGGCTGGTGTGAAAATAGTGCCGTCCTGTCGGGAGATCGAGTTCGTCCTCGTACTCGGTAAGGATCCCGCTTTCGAGACATTGGCGATAATGCCGAGTTACCTTAGCAGCGACATCTGGCGCGAGCACATCCTCCACGAATCGGCCTGCTACTTCTGCGCTTGAAAAGCCTACCGTCTTCTCCTCGGCTTGATTAAACCAGGCGAACTTGAAGCGGAAGTCCGAGAGGATATCAAGAGCGAAGACGCACTCCGGAACATTGTTAAGTATCTCTTTGCATAGCAGCTCGGTCCGCTGTAACGCCTCCTCTGCGCGCTTCTGTTCGGTTGCGTCTTCTACGAATGCAAGCAAGAAAGGCGATGTTGTGTCTGTCCCGGGGACAAGAGATTCGTTTACACGAACCCAAATCAAGCTGCCATCTTTCCGCCGCACGCGTTTTTCCGCTTTGATATGCGAACGCTTTCCACCCAGCAGTTCCGACAACATCGTGCTGCAGATCGCCACGTCCTCGTCGCACGTAATGTCCAGGCATGACATGGCCTGAAATTCTCTTTCCGTGTAACCAAGCATTGCTTGATAGGCGGAGTTCACACTGACATAGCGGGAGTTCAAGTCGAGCAGCGCGATGCCCAATCCTGAGTTCTCGAAAGCAGTGCGCCAGCGCTTGTCGCCTTCGACTTCCAGGACATTAAGGCTTGCCGGCTTCAAATTGCTGTTTTCAGAATTCACACTGTTCTCCATCCGTGCTTCAGATCCGGTAGTACATCAGGAAACGGTACGTTCTTCCTGATTATGTTATGCAATTCGTTTTCGAAACGAGGTTGGGCTGAGATGTATCGGCCCGAGGGGAGGGAAGGTCTTGCCGACTAAACCGGGGCCTTCAGGGTCAAGGTCGTACCGTGATCCGGCCGCGTTTCGATGTCGATGGTCCCCTTGATCAGGCGCGCGCGTTCCCTCATGCTAATGAGACCAAGCCCAAGCTTGCCCTGTTTTTGGCTTAGGTCGATGCCCGCGCCGGCGTCGGATACAGTCAAATATAGAATCCCAGCAGACCTTCGCAGCGTGACGCTCGCCTCGGTGACCTTGGCGTTTTTTAAGACATTCTGGAGCGCTTCCTGAGCCACCCGATAGAAGCACAGGGCCACATCAGATGGCAGATCATGGAACGAGTCGTCGCTGTTGAGTAAAACATTGACACCGGTGAGTGAGCCAAATTCGGAACAGTATGTGCGCAAGGCAGCAGAGAGGCCGGAATACTGCAATATGGCGGGATGCAGGTCGTGCGAAAGCCGGCGGATGCTTTTGGCGACGTGGACCAGTTTGGTTGAATACGCCCGCTTTGGTCGATTAGGCGCGCGTCCACAGGAATTTCTTTCTTTAGATTGCTCATTGCGATGCTCACAGCAGCAATTTGCTGGCTTACCTCGTCCTGCAGTTTCGCGAGCGATACGAGTCCGCCCTTGTTCCTGGGCGGTAATGAGGCGTGCGCTAAGAGCGGATATCTCCTTTTCGGCCCGGGTCCTCTCTTTCAACTCTTCGGAAAGGGCGGCATTCGCGGCCCGAATTTGCTGCTCAGCCTCCTTGCGTTCGGTAATGTCCTGGCATATCCTCGACGACACGCAGGAGCAAATCAAGCGACTCCTCGAGCGTCGCATTGCGCGCAATGAGTTCCAGTACTTGATTCTGGCCCTTTAGCAGTTCGGCGCTTCGATGCTCTGCCGGCTCCGCGCGCTTACGTTCGGTAATCTCATGGAGAAAGATCGAGAGCCCGTCCTGGGAAGGATAGATACGGTTTTCGAACCAGCGATTCCAGGGTTCATAGTAGCTCTCCATCTGAATGGAGACTTGCTCCGCCATAGCCCTCTCATAGGCGAGATGAAAAGGTTGTCCCCTACCTTCCGGAGACTCCGTCCAGATGTACTTTCCAATGAGATCCTCGGGATGCCGGCCAAACAGCCTCGCCGCTCGGTGATTGACGTAGGTGCAACGCCAGTTCTTGTCGAGCGCGACAACAGCATCGCTGACGCGTTCGAGAACGTCGCCAAGTTGTTGCTCTACTTCGCGGGCGTCTATGTGAATTGCTTCCTCGCCGATGTTCTCTCGCCGCATTCGAGCCTTCCCCCAATTCTCCTGAGAGGGCCCGCACGTGGCGATCGGCGCGGAGGCGAGCCAGATTATGGGGCGCTCAGGACTTCACGAACGGTCTGAAGCAGCCGCTCGACCTGGAAGGGCTTCTCCAGAACTGCCCGCGCTCCCAGAAGGCGCGCGACGGAGAAACACGTCTCAGTGCGGGAGGCGCCAGACATTGCAACAAGCCTTACTTCAGGATTAAATTGACGTAACTGCTGGATTAGTTCGAGACCATCCGCTCCCGGCATCACCAGCTCAGTAAGTACAACCTGAGCTTTTCGTCTGGCGAGTGATTGCAGAGCCTCTTTACCGTTAGCCGCATGAGAGGCTTCGTATCCAGCCGCCTCGAGTAACTCAGCTAAGATGCGACGCATTGAGTCGTCGTCGTCGACGATCAGGACGGTTTTTCTGGACCGCGATGCTTCTAAAACAACGTCTATCTTGTGAAGCAAGCCTTCAGAAGTACAGGGGATCCGAAAAAGAGCGTCTACGGTGGTGCTCGCGCGTGCGTGGTTGCGAGTGCTCGTGGCGAGATATACGGGTAACGTGATCACCGGGATGTCCGGCAGGAGGCCGAGCCAGCCAACGAACCGGGAGTCTGTCGGCACTGTCTCACTGTGCAGAACAACGAGATTAATCTTGGGCCCGAAATCCGCGCAGAGCATTTCAGCATGCTCGTCATTAACTGCTTCAAGGACAGCATAATCGTGCCGAACCAGGAGAGCTCGGAGATGGGCGCGGACTTCGGGATATGGTCCTCCGAGAAGAATAGTTTCCGAAATACTATCGGAACGCCCCTCTTTTGAAAAGGCTATTGCGGATGAAGGGGAATCCTCGTCTTTCGGCAGCAGCATTAGTGATTCGTTCTGCCGGGGTGCATCGTTTGGAGTACTAGGTTGCATCAGGGGAGCTGAGATGCCTTCAGATTAAGGCGACTAAACATGACAGTTCGATTGCGAGTATTGCGGTTTCAGCCATACGGCTTTTACGGATAATTGAGCCGGGAGAGGAGCAGTACCGGGTTTGGGAGGCACGGCCTTAGGACGGGCTTATATCCTTAATTTCCTTTGCGTTTCGGATGATCTCCGAAGCCAGAAGAAACCTGGATTCGTAAGAACGGGTCCGAAAAACTCCCGATTCATGAAGTTTCAGAGCGCCGTTCTAATGGGTTAGGCCCTGTGCTGGACCTTCGACCGTGGAGAGCTCTCGAAAAAAAAATACGTCTGCTGCTTGCGGATGATCACCCGGACATCCTCGAGGAGATCGGTAATCTTCTGATGCGCGAGTTTGATGTCATCGGCACTGTCCGCGACGGCATAAGCCTGATTCAAGCCGCGCGAGATTTGGGACCGGATGTGGTAGTGACGGACATTAAAATGCCGATGTTGAGCGGCATTGAAGCAAGCAGGAGGATTCTTGATCTTCGCCTGTGTAAAGCGGTCATTGCGTCGACGATGTATAAGGATGCTCAATTAGTCAGCACTGCTATGAACGCAGGAATATCCGCGTACGTTCTGAAAGAGAGCGCAGGTGAAGAGTTGATCCCGGCGGTAACAGCGGTGCTGCGCGGACGAGTGTTCGTGTCCAAAGGCATCGATTCCGGTTAAAAAAGAATTGGACGTCAACGAGTCAAAGTCGTCTCGCGAAGCACGATTTTTTTCCCAGCAATGTACGAGAGCGCACCGCTCGCTGGAAAAAGATATATGATGGCTGCTACGTCTCATGCCGCTGGTTCGGGTCCTTCTTGCGGACGATCACACGATAGTGGCGGAGGGACTGAGTGGCCTTCTCGAGGGTACCTTCGACCTCGTCAGAGTCGTGCATGACGGACGAGCACTGCTGAAGGCGGTCGAAGAATTGCGGCCCGACGTGGTTGTAACAGATATCGCCATGCCCATGCTGAATGGTGTGGATGCTGTCCGGCGAATCAAAAATATCCGGCCCGAGACAAAGGTTGGTCATGCTTACTATGCACGCGGAGGTGCAGTTGGCTGTTGAGGCGTTCCGTGCCGGCGCATCGGGTTACGTGCTGAAAGCTTCCCCAGGCGAGGAATTGATCACCGCCATTCAGGAAGCTGCGAAAGGCAGGAGCTATTTGACACCGCTAATTGCGAAAGACCTGCTAGCGTTTTAATTGAAGCAAAAAAGCCTGAAAGGACGGAGACAAGACTGACGCAAAGGCAGCGCGAGATTCTGCAATTAATGGCGGAAGGGCGCACAATGAAAGAAATCGCCTCCATTTTGCACATTTCCAGCCGCACGGCGGAATCGCACAAATACGAAATGATGCAGGTTCTCGGTGTGAGCACAACGGCAGAATTGATCCAATACGCGATACGCCTGAACCTGGTCACAGCGCTCGGACAGCCGTAGTCGGCTCGATGCAGTAAGGCTTATGGACCTCAAAGATCAGCCGTCCTTCCGTGAGCGTATCGCATCCGTTCACCAGCTTCTGCTGAATGTTTCAGATGAGGGATCGCAGCGTTCCTTCAGAGAGGGAGGCTGGTCTCGTCGAAAGATTCTCGGACATCTGATCGACTCAGCGCTCAACAACCATCAGAGATTCGTTCGCGCAGCGCTCGACGGACGCTACGAGGGGCCATCCTATCAACAAGAGGGCTGGGTCGCGATGCACGGCTACGGTTCAATGCCGTGGCCCCTCTTGCTGAACCATTGGCATCTGCAGAATCAACTTCTGTGCGAAGTGGTCGAGCGAATTCCGGAGGAGCAATCAGGAGCTCTGTGCCGGGTGGGGAATGACCAGCCGGTCACGCTTCGCTTCCTCGTGGAGGACTATCTCAATCATCTCGACCATCACGTGCGGCAAATCGTCGGCGAGCAGCCGTAGGCGCGGGAACGCCTCGTACTACTTCTTAATGCCCAGCGCCCGCGCGGCTTTCACGATTAGGCAACGCCCAGGCAAACAGCACTCCACCGCTACTTGTGACCAGGAATTGCCGCCCGTCCAGCTCGTAGGTGATCGGCGAACTTTCGATATGAGAGCCGGAACCGGAATGCCATAGACTTTGGCCGGTCGCTGTATCGAGCGCAAGAAAATTTCCAGCGGCATCGCCGGTGAACGTTACCCCTGCATCCGTGGTCAGGACGCCAGCGCCGGAACCATCAGGGCCGAGCTCATGAGTCCAGCGCAGCTTTCCTGTTTGATAATCGATCGCGTCCAACACGCCTTTTCCCCAAACGGTATAATCCGCGCCGGCCCAGCCAAAGGTTCCGTCTGCCTGTTTGGCGAAGTAGACCCCATAGCTCGGATGCGCATCGACAAGGAACAACCCGGTTTTGGGATCGAAACTAGGCGAGCGGTAATTGGTGAGACCGCCTTCATCCGGCGCAAGCAAGCGGCCGTCGCGAGCCGGCTCTTTCTTAGGATTCGGAATCGGAGCACCTTCTTTGTCCAGGCCAAGCGCCCAGTTCACCGGACCATAAGGCGCGGTCAACAGACACTTCCCATTCGTGCGATCCAGAACGAAAAAGTAACCGTTCCTCGAAGTTTGCATGAGCATCTTGCGCGCCTGTCCATGAAAGTCCGCATCCACCAGCACGGGCGTTTCCACGGCATCCCAATCGTGCGTGTCATGGGGCGAGGGCTGAAACGCCCAAACCAGTTTTCCTGTATCCGGATTCAATGCCACGATGCTGCAGGTGTACAGGTTATTCCCCGGCCTGGGGCCACCATTCAGTACAGGGGTTGGATTGCCAGTTCCCCAGTAAAGCAGGTTGAGGTCTGGATCGTAGGTGCCCGTCATCCAGGTCATGCCGCCGGTAGTGGCGTTCGGCGTGCCGGCTGCTGGGGTGCTGTTCCACTGCCACTGAGTCGCTCCGGTCGCGGGATCCACTGATCTTAAGTAACCCGTCAAATTGTCGAAATCCCCAGAGACGCCGATAATCACGTGATCGCGTATGACCAACGGTGACATCGTCGTCCAATAGCCTTTCTCGGCGTCGGCGAGAACCACGCTCCACCGCTCTTTCCCATCCTTTGCGTTCAGGCAAACCAAATGCGCATCGGGGGTTGTGAAGTATAGCCAGTCCTGATACATGGCGACTCCGCGCTGACCAATGTGAAAGCCTTTGTTCGGTGGATATGTGTAATGCCAGATCTGGTGACCCGAGCGCGCATCCACCGCCCAGACGTTATCCGGGACGGTGAAATACAAGACTCCATCTACCAGCAAAGGAGAAGATTTGATCGTGTCGCTTTGGCCGGTTTGAAAGATCCAGGCGAGCCCCAGCTCGTTCACATTTCGCGTGGTAATTTGCGCCAGGCGGCTATGGCGCTGGCCGGAATAGTCGCCATGGTAGCTTGGCCAACTGTCTGCGGGCGGGTTCGCGATTACTTTGGGATCGAGGCCCTGCGCCATACCCGTGCCCAGCACGATGAGAAGAGCAGGGAGCAAGGCTACGGTACGCGCAACAATCTTCGCGCTTATTTGTCGATTCACCAGCGGCCTCTTAGCGAAGAGTTTGCAGATAAGCCATGAGGTTGTGAACGTCGTCATCGGTGTATTTTTCGAGTAGCTTCGCGTGTTCTTCGGCAGGTGCCTCGATCGTGAACTTCACCGCATTAGCAGGCCATGAACGGTACCAGCCGGATTCATCCATTAAGCCGACTGTGAATTCATCCTTATACGCCAGCTTCCCTGTAATCGTTTCTCCTGAGGGAAGGATAACCGTGATCTTTGCCGGTGCGTTACTCGGATAAAGTAGACGTTCTTCCAATTTCAAACCTTGTAGGCGCCTAGCCAATCCGGCGAGATCTCCCGTGGGCGAATGACATGCCGAGCAGCCGCCTGCACCATTGAAATAACGCTTGCCGGCCTCCGCATTGCCCGTTTGCAGGTCCGAGACTTCGACACCACGGCGGCGGCCTGGATGCGCGTCGGCCGTGTCCTTTTCCTGATGAATAAAGGCAGCTAGTGCGGCGATTTGGCCGTCGGAGAGATTGAAGCGCGGCATGCCTTTTTCGGGGCGCCCGTTCTTCACGACGACGCTGATCTTGTCGCCCTTCACGTCCTCTGCAACCAATTTGGAACTGGTAAGATCGGGGCCCGTTTCACCGCCCCCAGCGTCGCGCCCGTGGCAAAAGGCGCAGTGTTGGAGAAACAAAGGTTGCCCGTCTTCGGCCAAGGAGGGCCGCAGCGGCGCCGCGCTGTTCAAACCTTGAGCCTGTACGGTTCCATCCTGAGCCAGTGCGGACGTTGCAAAAAGCCCGAGCAAGAGCAACGGAGTCTCAAACAGACGAGGACGAAGGAAGAGCATCACCCATTCTAATCGCGGCGCCGGCTAACTCTTCAGCAAAACTGTCAATGCCTTGCTGTACCCGCCATAAGGGCAGTTCCGAGTCCGTACGGCAGCCTGTGAAAATGTGGGCTCAGTGACAAACACTTCGGTCCATGAACGTGGTCCACGTTCGGACACGACACTTCTCCGCTCGGAATGTTTTCCGTGATAATGCTCCATCGATAGACGGTCAGGTTATTCAGCACGGAGAGGATTTCCGGATTATTCAGGTGCTGAAAACCTGCCGGATCAGATAGAGGTCCGCCGCAGGCAGAGGGTCGTCTACGATATCCAGGCACTCGAAACGGACGTGCTCCGATCCATGATGCGCGTGTTGTATTCGATCAACTTTCGGAACAATGTCTATGCCGCGGTATTGGGACACAAGTGGCGCGATGCGTGAACCGATGCGAAAATCGCCGCATCCGAGATCCACCACCGAAGTTATGCCGTGTTGCGCTATTTGGTCGGCGACCAGCTCAACATACGAGTTAGCGAATTGCTCCCCAGATCCGTCGCCGGAATAGTATGTTTGACCAGGCGCGCTGCCGAAAATCCGTTCCTCATAAACAGTAGAGAATACGTCCCGTCTCTCCATTGACCCGAATCGCTGGCGATACCTCCAGAAACGAATCCTGTTTATTTCGCGGACAGCGGAATCGGGAAGTATGGACCGTATCCGGCCGCTGATCGTCATTACGAGAAGCTTATCGTTTTGACAAAACACGCCAATCGAGGCGGGACCGAAGCCCTGTCACACAGAGCGCGGCTGACGCCGCGCTCTGTGTGACACAATTGCTTTTTGCTTTGACCGACTAGCATTCCGAACCAGGTGGAGTGATATGAATCCCAGGATGTTGTCTGCATCGACCCGAGTGCTCGTCGCCACATACGTAGGGGCACCTCTGAACTGTCGCCACTTCGCAGGGATATCAGAATCGGCCTATGGAATGTTCTTGTCCCAATTGCGATTTCTGCCCAAAAAACAGCTACAGTGCCTTGTACACTCGGCCTGTGTTGCTTTGAACATCTGGGACCTTTCCGGTGCCATCCACGATTACCCAGATGAGATTGATATTGTAATTCGGGAAACCTCCTGCATACGCGTGCTGAGTATTCTGCGCGGTGAAGCCCTAGCCGCCTGATCAGCAGCGTTGTCTGAGGTCGCCCTAAGATCTGTCCAACTCCAGTTGGCATTCCACTGCAGCTCGTACATGTGGGGCGCCACCTCAGTCAACTCAGACCCCGAGCTTCTTTGTGGTCCCTCAATGGCAGCCTCCATTGAAATTGGTTCCGACAACCGCCTGGCTGCACCAGTAGGCCGCCGGCACCATCGCTTGTACGGAGAGATTGCTAACGTTATCGAGCGCTGTGATAGTGACTTGTGCATCGAGTTGGCTCGCCGAGCAATACTGATCCTGATAATCATCCCACGTTGTGTCAATCACATTGAGGTTCCCGCTGCTCTCGCTCGCAAAGTTCCTAATCGTGTCCACGGTGCGTCCAGGAACGTTGGAATAGGTAATTTGCACTGGAGCGCTCGGCGTGTAACCGCTGCCCGTAAAACATACGTCCGGTCCGGTTTGGGTCTCGGTTATACCAACGTTTAGGGTCGGTTTCGTTCCTGGTTGTGGGCAATTCGTTCCGCCCGGCCCGGCGCATAGCACTAATGATACGGTGATGGAACCATTCTTAGGAAGAACCACCGTCTTGTCCGCTTGCTCAAGGGGGAGTTTGCAGTTATTTGGATGTGCCTGGGCGGCACACGGATCGAACTGCGCACCTATATCGTAAGTGCCAGCCGGTATGATGGGAATATCGAAAGTACCAGAGCTATTCGTAGTACCGACCGCATTTGTGTTGACGAGGATCGTGGCGTTGGCGAACGGATGGTTATTGGTATCGACGACCTCTATCGTCAGTGAACCTGACCCTGGTGAAGCGGTCCACAGATAAGCATGGCGGTAACCCTTTGGCTGATAAACAAGGGGCTCATTGTACCCGTAAGTCCCGCCAGTGTGCCAAGTATCCCAGTCGAGCATGTCGTCGGGACTAACAGCAATACCCACTCCTGGATTTTGCCATGCGTTGCTAGTATCATCACAACCGTCATTCGCAAAACAGTTGTTCACTTGGTTGGCGACATTCGAGGCAAGATCGTCACACAATCCCTGAAGGAACCAAATATGGTCTGTGGAGTCATTACATTTCGATTCGACTTTGTTATAATCCGCTACAAACAGTTCATTACCGCCAGTGGTACGCTCTTCAGAAGAGTACTGCCGCATTCCATCTGGCACGCCCGGCACTTGCAACGTCGGATGGAGGCTTAGTCCGGCATTGACCGCCGCGAGCCGATCGAAGGAGGAACAAACCGTAGATACTGTTCCATTTGCCCACCCTGAACCACTCAGCAACTCATCCGCCCGACTGTAACTAAAAAACCGGTAGTGACCGTCAATATTCGTGTGGTCTGCTACGGACGCAACCCTTTGGAGCAAGCTTGCAGGTGCGTCGGGTGCGGGGCGGACAACCAGCGGCAAAATGGCGGTAGTATCAGCTGTACACTGCGAGGGATTAGGATTAAGCTCCCCACCCATCGTCCATACTTTATTGGAGTCGTCGGGGTCTGTCACCGTGTATTGATTAACCATTTGGTCAATCGTGTACGTCTGGTTCGGGCCAGCAGTTCCCGGATAGCCGTACTTGAGAGTGTTTGAATCAAGTTTCAAAGATAGCAGGCTCACGCTATCGTCTATTCGATCCCCTGAATCAGTCGAGTGTCGCACCTCGACGCGGTTCTTAACGATCGTGCTTGTGTGCGAGAAAAGCTGATGCACGGAACTTAGGAGCTGTCCAATCGTGCCGCACCCGTGATCCATGATGAAATTCCCTTTGAATCCGTTAAGAATCTCTGGACCAACGAAAACCCACCCTGATGTAGGAGAACAGATAAGGCCCTGAATGGAATTGTCCGTATCTCCAGGCGTGCAAGCTTGGCCCACGCTCGGATCCGCCGCCGGCGTGCCGACCCCTGTCCCACTGGGTGGGGGGTCCGAAGCCGGGAGCGTTGAAATCAGACCTGCCGCGTAGAGCTGCCGAAGTTCAAACTCGTCGAAACGGTTTGGGTCATGAGTGAGCCTCGACGCTTGATTTAGGAGAGCGACGGTCCACGTGTCGGTCACCGCTTCGACAAGTATCGGGTTCTCTTTCAGCGTGGTATAGACGTCTGTATAAACGCGCCCTGCGGGTGCATCGCCCATCACGTGAGCGCCAATAATGCACACGTCGCGGCCAATTGACTTTGGAGCGGCAATGTTGATGTTCCCAGTCGCACGTGCCGCTATACTTGTGGACAGCGCTTGCGGTGCTTGCGGTCGCGAATCAAGAGCCGGGTCACACGGAATAAGCTCGACGATCGCTTGAGTCAACGAGATGGATGTGTGCTCATAATTCGTAATAGCTATAGCAAGATTCGATGACGAAACTGTGAGGGTACTGGGGGGTT
>JAFATG010000061.1 GCA_019244055.1 Acidobacteriaceae bacterium
AGAAAATGCCCTCCCCGCCAAAGGAGGCGAAATCTTCCCAAAACGCGGACGATTACGATGGAAGTGTAGTATAACTACGTCCAGTATAGTTCGTAAAATAGTTCTCGTTTCAGCAACGTCTCCAAAGGCAGCTTCCAGTTGCGGAGCCGAGAAGCAGGCGGGCATGAACTGATGCCTGCTGGTTGAAAGGAATCGGAGCAAACAGCCTGGACGGATTCAGTCCCAGATTTGTCCTGCCAGACTGAATTTTCGCAGAGATTCGCAAGTGCCAAGAATTCAAACTGGATCTGCTTCTCGAGGCAAAGCCGCATTGCCTCGAGGCGCTCTTTGACCCAGCACACAGGTCGCGCAGATTCTAAGGCAAGCTCCTCTATGCTGAGACCATATTTATCTTCAGCGTAGAGCTGAAACCGAGACTTTCCTCATACATTGCATTACGATTTCGTCCGTGCTCACCTCTATTGAGTGCCGATTCGCACCAGAATTCTCTGAGCAGACACTAAATGTTGCGCTGCAAGCTGCACACTACCATCGAGACTGGTGTAAGGCCGGGGAAGGTTCGGACATGAGCACGGCAAGGAGGCCAAAACGAAGAAGAGCCAGTCACGAAGCTGTAAAGACACCAAAGCAATGCCAGCTTCGGTAAGGCATTTTGTCCCGATCGAATCGCTCATCTTCGCCGCGTTCGGTTACGGCGGCAAACTAGGACATCATCAACTGGAGCAGAAGCAGAATCAGGAAGATTCGCGGCATAAGGCGGCTCGTCTCTTCTCCCAGCGCATTCTTGCTGCCCGACTTGCCTCAGCGCTTCTCTGTTGTGGCGTCATTTTTGCGAAACGACTTACGATATGAGGTGGTCGAAGCTTGGATCTCGCAAATTGCCCGAGTATGCTTCGGATCTCTCCTTCGCTCAGCAGGTTGCCACAGTGTGGACACAGAATTGGGATATCTTCGATCATCGGAAAGAATATGAGGCAGGCAACTCGCACGGATACTGCCTGCCTCTGCAGGACTCAATTGTTATTTATCAGGTACGGATTCCCCCGATTTTTCTCAACATTGGTAATCGTATGATCAGACTGCGACTGGCTGTCCCTGCCGGTTGCACTCTGCATTGCTCGCTTCTGCGGTGCGAGTCACTTGTGGTGGTGAGCGAGTCACCGGAAACGTCGAACCAGTCAGGTACGCAATTTTGAACACAGAAAGGAGGATTTTTCAGAGGGCGTTAGACAGGAACAGAATTGCAGATGCAGGCGACGTAGTGGGTGTCGCCCCAACGTGGACGGGGCTGTCGATCTTTGAGGAGGTCTGCCTTGTACGGATTCGTCAACGTGCAGCACGCTGTGGTCAGATGGTTTGCTGGACAACTTGAAGTCCACGTAGCGTGCGATAGCACTGAGGGATAGACGTAGCCGGTCCCGCACAGACACCAGAGCGCCTTCCTAAGCGGTGCGAGTATACAGGATGAGAGCCCCCATTCAAATAACCTTGTCCATTTGTAAGGGCTGGAACAAACCGGAGCACGGTTACTTGCGCGTGCTGGAGCGGCCTCAAGCAGGGCCACGGCGCTGATCGGAGTTGCCTGTTATTCGATCATCTGTCCGACCGAGCGCCCATAAGAGGTGAATCATGAGGCCCCTACGTTGTGGAGCCTGCGGGGGCTCTCGTTGCGGGAGCTGCTGTTTCGAACTTGCCGCCACAGTTGGGAGGGCAAAATCTTTGAGCAGCTTCCCCGATCCAACTGCCATCTCCAGCTATTCACTCGACGTGATCGTCTCGCGAGCGAAGAACGATTCCGGCCCCATAGCGCGTAATACTCGCCGCCGCCAATATAGCCCGAATCCGCAACACAGTGTCCCAAAGACGGACACCCGTCCTCATCGTCATATCCTTCCATTCCGCAAATCAGTGCTTTACGGCGCCTGTTCTCTGGCCGAGGACATGCCCTCATACCGTCCAGCATCGATGATTCCCCCGGAATTCAAACACACCATTCGTCGCTTGCGGCGTGCCCCTGCATTTACCGCCATCGCGCTCACAACGCTGGCAACAGGAATCGGAGCAAATAGCGCAATATTCAGTGTGATCGACGGCGTAATGCTCAAGCCGCTGCCGTACCCGGATCCGCAGCGCTTGGTGGGCGTTTGGCTGACCGCTCCCGGGTTCGGCTTTCCACGCCAGTTTGACAACTCGCCCGCCTCGTACTTCACCTTCCGTGAAGAAAACAGGACTTTGCAGGATATCGGCCTCTATCGCACCAGTTCTGTCACCGTGACTGGTCTCGCGGCGCCGGAGCAGGTCCATGCCGTCTCCGTTACCGATGGCACGCTGCCTATATTGGGCGTGCGCCCCTTACTGGGCCGCGTGTTCAACCGCAAGGATGACTCCCCAGGCAGCCCGGAAACGGTGCTCTTATCCGATGCCTATTGGCACAAAAAATTCGCTGGCAGTCGCTCCGCGATCGGCAGTCGCCTGATTGTGGACGGCGAAGCGCGGACGGTTATCGGCGTGTTGCCGCCGGGTTTTTATTTCGACGACGCCAAAGCCGCGCTGTTTCTCCCATTTCAGTTCGATCGCAATAAAGTGTCAATCGGCAACTTCAGTTACTCGTCTGTGGCCCGGCTCAAGCCCGGCAGCACTCTCGCGCAAGCCAACGCGGACATCGCTCGCATGCTTCCCCTGATGCGCCAAAAATTCCGGCCCGTGGCCGGAGCTACTCTCGACACTTTCAGTCAGGCTCGTTTCGGACCCGACGTTCACCCGCTCAAGCAGGACGTTGTCGGCGATGTCGGAAAGGTCCTCTGGATCGTGATGGGCGTGGTGGGTATCGTCCTGTTCATCGCCTGTGCGAATGTTGCGAATCTGCTGCTTGTGCGTATCGATGGCCGGCAGCATGAACTCGCAATCCGTGTTTCTCTCGGAGCAACCCATCGGCGTCTTGCGCGCGAGCTCTTGCTGGAAAGCAGCGTTCTCGGTATTGCGGGCGGGGCTCTCGGCCTGCTATTGGCCTCGTTCGTTTTGCACGTTCTCGTCGCGATAGCGCCTGCGGAGCTACCCCGCGTGGATCAGATTTCGATCGATACGCCGGTCTTGCTCTTCACTCTGGGCATCTCACTCGGCGGCGGCCTCCTCTTCGGGCTCGTTCCAGTGTTCAAATACGCCGGACCCAAAATCGGATCCGTACTTCGCGAAAGTGGCCGAGTACTGACCAGTGGACGCGACCGCCACCGCACTCGGAATGCGCTGGTAATTGTGCAGGTTGCCCTGGCTCTCGTGCTTCTTATCAGCTCTGGCCTCATGATCCGTACATTTGAGGCCATGCGGCACGTACAACCCGGTTTCACCGATCCAGCCACCATTCAGACTTTCAGAATTTATATTTCTCCCGCCGACGTGAAAGACCCGGCGGCCGTTAGCCGTGTCTTCGAGGACATGCTCAACAAGTTGGCGTCTGTTCCCGGTGTCCAATCCGTTGCAATTGCGGATTCCATCCCCATGGACGGAATGGGCGATCACGATCCGGTTCTCGCCCAAGATCACCCAGAGGACGAACGTAATGTCGGTGCGTTGCGTCTCTACAAGTTCGTAACGCCTGGCTACGTCCACACCATCGGCAATTCGCTCGTGGCCGGACGCGATATAACCTGGACCGATATCCATGAAGGCCGCCCTGTTGTGCTGATCTCACAGAACCTCGC
>JAFATG010000078.1 GCA_019244055.1 Acidobacteriaceae bacterium
AGCTTCATGGATAAGAGCGGTGGTTTGCAGTGTGTGGCCTGGCCGTTGGAGGCGCATGTATTTGTGTGCGACGCGATGTAATTCCTTATGAACGAGAGGAGCTAGTTTGTCCAGAGCTTGTGGTTCCCCTCGACTCCAGGCGTGCAAGAGCTCTGTAATCTGGTCCGAAGACGGTTCAGCCACAAAAGACCTGCGTACTCGATCCAGTATCCGTCAAAATGAGAAGCCTCAAATTCCGGTATAATTGTGGACCGCGGAGGGCAAGAAGTTGGCCGCCGGTCCGTTACGGAATTTAACTCGGCTTCTTTGGGAGTGGAGCAGCCGTGGTTGAGTTCGCCTCTACTATCGTTGACCTCGCCTTTTATGGACTGCGAAAGGTCACCCCTTTAGCGGCGATCTGTTTGACCAATCACCAAGGCGATGCCGCTGGCTTATAAAGCATACCTAGCTGGCTCACGAAGTGAGAAAGAACGAATAGAATGGAAGCCCCACGCTGGGCAGTCATAGAGTCTCTGTATCATACCGTCTTGGCCATGGAGCCGGGTAAGCGCTCGTCTTACATTGCGGCAGCTTGTGCCGCTGATCCGGAACTGCAGAATGAGCTTGAATCGCTGCTGCGCTGTGATGATGAGGAACTGAAGAATCCCGTCGCGGATTGGTTGGATCTGCGGAAGCTGTTGGAGCATGTCGCCCTTCCTCCGACATTTGAATCGGGTCAGTCGGCCACAGCGTCGATTGGCCCCTATCAGCTATTGCAACTGATTGGGGAGGGCGGCATGGGGGAGGTGTGGCTGGCCGAGCAGAAGCAGCCGGTACGCCGACGGGTCGCTCTCAAGCTGATCAAGGCCGGGATGGATACTCGCGAAGTTATGGGGCGTTTTGAATCGGAGCGACAGGCACTCGCCCTGATGGACCACCCAGCCGTAGCCAAAGTATTTGACGCCGGTTCGACGCCGTCAGGCCGGCCCTACTTCGTAATGGAGTACGTGAGCGGGATTGCAATCACCACGTATTGCGACAAACACAAGCTGAGCACGCGGGAGCGGCTGGAGCTGTTCATTCGAGTATGCGAAGGCGTGCAGCACGCACACCAGAAAGCGATCATTCACCGCGACCTGAAGCCGTCCAACATCCTGGTGATGGCCGTGGATGGCAAGCCGATGCCGAAGATCATCGATTTCGGGGTGGCCAAAGCGATTTCGCAACCACTCACTGCCGGCACGATGCTGACGCGCGTTGGCTCCGTGGTTGGTACGCCAGAGTACATGAGCCCGGAGCAGGCGGATTCTTCGGGCGAGGACATTGACACGCGGACCGATGTTTATTCGCTTGGTGTGATCCTGTATCAGCTGCTGGCGGGTGTGCTTCCGCTAGAACTGGAAAACCTCAGCTTCGATGCCGTGCTGCGGAAGCTGCGAGAGGAGGATCCAGCGAGACCGAGCACAAAAGTGCGTGCGCTGCGGGAAGAGTCTAGGGTGACAGCGCAGAATCGGCGCACGGAACCCAAGACACTTTTCAACCAATTGAGTGGTGATCTGGATGCGATTACTCTGAAGGCGCTCGAGAAGGATCGCTCGCGGCGCTACGGGACACCATCGGAATTGGCGGCCGATATCGGATTGTACCTACGAGACCAGCCGATCGCGGCGAGGCCGGCAAGTGTGGGTTACCGAGCCCGCAAATATATCCGCAGGCATCGTATTGGGGTAGCTGTCGCAGCCGCGTTCATCTTATTGTTGGCCGCGTTCGCTATTACTGAAGCTTTGCAGATACGCCGGGTAATCCAGGAGCACAACCGCGCCGATACTGAAGCGGCAACAGCTAAGGCAGTCAACGACTTTCTTGAGAACGATTTGTTAGCCCAGGCGAGTGCCGGCGTGCAGGCTCGACCGGGCACCAAACCTGATCCGGACCTGAAGGTCCGAACCGCGTTGGACCGCGCAGCTGTTCGAATAGCTGGGAAATTTAATACGCAACCGCTTGTGGAGGCTTCAATCCGGGAAACGATCGGGAAGACGTATACCGACCTAGGTCTCTATCCGGAGGGGGAGCGACAACTGGATCGTGCCCTACAACTCCGGCTTCGCGTTCTAGGCAAGCACCATAAAGACACGTTAACGACAATGAACGACCTCGGTGAGCTATACCTCAACGAGGGAAAGTATGCACGCGCCGAGCCGCTACTCAGCAACGCCTTTGCAGAGCGGCAGCGGTTGTTGGGCCACGAGCATCCCGATACTTTATCCACGATGAATACCCTCGCGGTGCTTTATTGGCGCGAGGGCAAATATCCTCAGGCTGAATCGCTGTTTACGAAGGTGCTCAATTCCTACTTGCGCGTACTAGGCCAGGAACGTCCCGATACAGTCAGGGTGATGAACGATCTCGCGGTGGTATACCTGAACCAAAACAAGTCCGCTCAGGCCGAGCCTCTGCTTACGAAGGCGCTCAATGTTCACTTACATGTCTTAGGCCCCGAGCATCCCGACACCCTAATTGATATGGATAATCTGGGGCAGTTGAGGTTTAAACAGGGCAAGTATGCCGAAGCCGAGTCACTGTTCAGCAAGGTCCTGGCAGTTCGGGAGCGCGTGCTGGGGCAGGAGCATCCCGACACCCTAATGAGCATGAACAATGTGGCAGCGGCCTACCTGTACGACGGCAGATATGCGGAGGCCGAGCCACTTTGCACTAAAGCCCTCGAGCTGCAGCGTCGGGTATTAGGCGAGAAGCATCCTCGCACACTTATCAGCATGAACAATTTGGCTTTTTATTATCGTAATCTCGGCAGGTATGCGCAGGCCGAAGCCCTCAACATCGAAGTTTTGGCGCTTCAGCGCCGCGCGCTCGGTGAGGAGCATCCTAGCACGCTACTCAGCATGCATAACCTCGCAACGTTGTACCGAGATGAAGGCAAATATGCGGAAGCCGAGCCGTTATTCATCAAGGTCCTGGAGGTACGGCGTCGGCTTCTGGGCACAGAACATCCCGACACGCTAGCCAGTATGTATGGTCTGGCGCTGTTATACCGCGATCAAGGCAGGTATGTGCAGGCCGAGCAACTCCATGTTGAGGTTATTGAGCTGCAGAGACGCGTGCTGGGTGAAGAACATCCGACGGCGCTCGCGAGCTTGAATGACTTGGCGTTTTTGTACCTGTATCAACACAATTATTCGGCGGCCGAGGGAGTGCTGCGCGAGGCACTGAATAGTTATCAGAAGAGCATGGTGGAAAGATGGGGCCGCTACAGCTGCCAAAGCTTGCTGGGCACAATTCTCGCTGGCCAAAAGAGATACGCAGAAGCGGAAGCGCTGCTACTTTCTGGTTACCAAGGCATGTTGCAGCGGGAAGCCAGTATTCCTGCTGACAATAGATTCAAGCTGAGGAAAGCCGAAGAATGGATCCTTCAGCTCTACCACGATTGGGGAAAGCCGGAGAAAGCCGCCGAGTGGAGAAAAAAGTAAGATCCACTTCGAGGCATTCGAAATGGACGCGCTCCGATCTATAATGACGCGTGTTGTACTCGGTCAACTGCTGGACTCCTTGTAATTATCTTGTCAATGAGTTTTAGGTTGTCGAAAGCGGACTCGGTAAACTGAAGCGATGGCAACAATCCCGGAGCTCGACCGTATTACGGTCGAAGCTGGAAAATGTGGTGGTAAGCCATGCATCAGAGGCATGCGTATCACGGTGCGCCAAGTCCTTGAGCTACTTGCGACGTACGCCGATCGCGCGGCACTGTTTAATGACTACCCTTTTCTGGAAGAAGAAGATCTACAACAGGCATTACGCTACGCGGCAGCCAGCGTCGATGATCAGGTCATCAGCATCCATAGAGTCGCTTGAAACGCATTCTATTGGACCAGGGACTTGCGGTCGTTGCTGCAAGAATGCTCCGGGAACTAGGTTGGGACGCGGTCCATGTCAGCGAAATCGGACTACAAAGAGCCGAGGACTTAGAAATCCTGGAAGCAGCCCGCCAGGATCATAGGATCTGCGTAACTCTCGATCACGATTTTCATTCCCATCTCGCGCTAACGAGAGTCGATCGTCCTTCGGTTGTCTTCTTGAGAATACAGAAGCTCGATGCGACTGGGCAATGCGCTTTGATCCGCGCAGTTTGGGAAACTTGCGAGCAGGCGCTTGAAGACGGCGCAGCAATCTCGGCCGACAATAGATCTGTTCGTATTCGCCGTCTTCCTTTGAGGTAGTTGGCCCAGCGCCGCCACAAAGGCTTCTGGTCGGATCCAGATCTTCAAAAATGAAACCGGTACCGCAACTCTCCATAAATCTGCCGCGGATTCACGTAATGAGTGCCTCCGAAAGTGTTGCTGTCATCGAGCAGGTACCGTGCATTGGCGATATTAACGGCATTGGCAGAGAGCGACCAATGTTCTCCGAAACTCTTCCCGATGGAGAGGTCGAATGTGGAGTGCGGCGGCAGATGTCCCGGCCCGTTTCCATCCAAGAATCCGGACCCGTACTGATAGGTCGGTGTCGCCCAGAAGTGTCGAGGTAAATTCAACGAGAGCACCGCGCTCAGAGTGTTTCTCTGATCATGATCAAGCAGGAAAGTACCGGTTGGCGCCTCTTCTATCAAGCCCCCAGTCACGGGTCCAACGCCTTGGGCAATCTGGTTCGAATAGGCGATCCGCAACTGAGCCATGTTGAAGAGTCTTGGTGAGCGAACCGCTACTTCCGTGCCACTGATAATCGCACCCAAATCCGTGAGTGGCACGAATACTCCGGCATTTCCGATCGCATCGTGATCCAGAAAATTCCGCGCGCTGGTATGAAAATTATCGGCCTCTAACGACCAACCGCGGAACGGAATCGTTAGACCAAAATCGTGCTGAATGTCGCGTTCGCCCTGGAGAGGAATGAAGCCATAGCCCTGCGCAATCGCAAACTGAAGTGCGGGCCCTGACAGACTATCAAGCGGGGGCGGCTGATAGTAGTAGGCGTAGTAGCCGCGCAGAATCCAATGCAATCTTGGGATGCGGATCGCAGCCCCCAGACGCGGGTCGGCAGCGTTTTCATTCACCAGCCCGCCGTACTGCTGCAACCGGAATCCAAGATCGAGGGTCAGCCAGGAAGCAACTTTGTATTGATCCTCCGCAAAAACGGATTCCGAATTCGCCCATTGCTTTTCAGCCTGATAGAGCGTCTGGTTGCCCGGATTCGCCGTTAATTGAAAGAAGCTGTTATCGTGCTGGCCCCATGTTTCGAATCCAACCGCCACATCCTGTTTCGCCTTCTGTATCTGAAGAACGGATCTTCCGCCGAAATAACTCGAACGGTTATTGTCGTTCAGAATATAAGGTGTGTCATTTGCTCCGCCGAGATACTGAGCGCTATTCAGGTGAATATAGGGCGTCAACAACAATAGAACGCCCTCTGAGAACGAATGCGTCCAGTTGAAGCCGATTAAGTTGTCGTGCTCCAGATCGACGTCGCGAATGCCGGCAGCCTGCTGCTCCGGAGTGTTCGGAATTTGATAATGATCCGCGCGGGAAGACAGGATCCAGCGTAATTGATCTTTTGCAGTCGGGTTGTAGAGAAGGGAAGCAAATCCACCGATTCCGCTTGTCTGATCGTGAATGACCTGGGGAACAGGAGTAGCCAGGCCCAAGTCCGAACGGCTTCCGTCGACGCTTGCATAGTAGGCAAAGCGCTGCGTATGTCCGCCCAAGTCGAATTGATCGTCCGTTGAGTAAAAGTTTCCCGCGGATAAAACCAACTCGGCCTCATTGTCACGCTCGAACCCCGAAGGAGTGATCACGTTGAAAAAGCCATACGTCCGGTCGCCATACTCGCTCGAATAGCCTCCGCGCTCGATCTGCAGCTCCTCCACGTTCTTGGGATTGATCAATGGCGCCACATTGGCTGCGATGTTCGTGTTGATAACGGGAATGCCATCGAAAAACCAATTGACTTGATGGCCGCCGCGCATGTGGAGCATATCGTGAACCATATACGCGCCCGGTGTGAAATTAGTAATCATGACCAGGCTGTTGGTCAGGTCCGCGCCCGGCGTCTGCGCGATCTCTTTCGGCGTCACTCCGGTCTGAACGGTTGAGGTCTCGGTATTCAACTTGCTTACCGTGCTGGTCACTTCTACCGTCTGATTCACTCCGGCGAGTTCGAGTTGAAGGTGCAGCACGGGATTCTTTCCGGACGCCACCTCGACCTGCTCCTCGACCGAACGGAAGCCTCGCGCGGAAACTGTCAGAACATACGCGCCTAGCGGCACACCACTGATTTGGAACTCCCCATTAGCATCCGATTCGACACTTCGGCTCCAGGTGGGTGATTGGCCTTCGACGACAACCCTCGCGCCCGCCACTGGACGGTGCTGCGGATCATGCACAATCCCGCGAAGGCCTCCCGATTCCTGAGAACATGCGCTTCCAACGAACAGATAGCATGCAAGTCCGGCAAGCGCGACACGGAACAAGCCGGGAAAATAGAGATTCATTCCGCTCCTCAACGCTAAGCCCGCGAGGGCCGCTCCACACGCCTCAAAAGGCGTATGTGCTCTTAAAAGAATTGGTGAAGAACGAGAACGGGAGGGCCGCGCTTCTGATGTGACCCGCTAACCGGCAGAGTGCCAAGCGCGTCCGTTCGGGCCGGAGGAACCGTCTGGATCAGGACGGGACCGGAGTGCAGCGGACTCGGCTCGAAAAGTAGAGCATGCGAGCTGGTGACCCTTGTAAAGAAGGCAGGTCTCGCAGGGCAACGCTCTTCGACGCCAGCAATTGCCGGCGCGGAGCCCTGCCGCAGCGCAGCGTCTTTCAGGGCGCACTTATGTTTACCGTTCTTCCTGCAGCACGCAGGCAAAGAACTGTCCGTCCGCGTTATCGCCGGTAGCGGCATCAGCGGAAAGGTGAAGGCGAATAACAGCAGGATGGCGAGTAGGCGCTGCACCGTATCCATTGTAGATGGTATCGAGTTATGCCATAACTTGGCTATACTCCGATTTGCGCACTACACGAATTGGTTCCATTTTTCTCGCGATCGGCGCCGTGGCCGGCGGAGCCATGCCGGTCAGCTTCGAATTTCCTGCCAATGTCAGGACTGCCCTCGACTGCATAACCGCTGCTCAGCTTAAAGGCGATCTATCGTTCCTAGCGTCCGACGCTCTCGCGGGCCGCTACACACCCTCCCCGGGCCTCGACGTCGCTGCCGAGTTCATCGCGTCGCGTTTTCGCGCCGCCGGATTGGAAGCTGGAGGAAATGATGGCTATTTCCAAACGGCTGCAATGATCGATCGGCGGCAGCCCGCTCCTTCGGCCAACATGACTCTGCACGACGGCGATAAGACGTTCACCATTACTGCGAGGAACTATGTCGTCCTGAATTCAAGCAAGGCCGAAAAAATAACAAATGCTCGGGCGGCAATCTTCCCGGTAATCGATATCGAAGCGCTGAAGAAAACGGACGTAACCGGGAAAGCGGTTGTGATTGCCCAACCGGAGTTCAACAAGCTGCCCTCTGGACAGAGATTGGCTGCCTATCAAAATATGAGGGCGTTCGAAAGGTTAGTCGCGGCCTCAAAAGCAGCAATCGAAATCGTGGTCATCAACCATGCTCCATCTGCCCCGCGGCCTGCTCTGATGCCGGCCGAGGAACTGCCGCTCCACCAGGTTGCCGCAATTGCAGCGACCGATAACGGGCTCGAAGAATGGTTTCAACACGCCCAGGGAACCAGGCTCAAAACCGTCACCGTGGATGTTCCTGCTCCACAAGAGCAAGCGTTTACGGGCAAGAACGTCATCGGAATACTGCGCGGCTCTGACCCGAAGTTAAAGGACGCGGCCGTTCTCCTGACTGCTCATTACGACCACATCGGCACCATGGCAACCGCTGCCGGCTTGACGCTCGATAAGCCGAAGCCAAACGATCAGATCTTCAATGGGGCCAACGACGACGGGAGCGGAACAGTGTCAGTGATCGAGATCGCCAGCGCCCTCGCCCATCTCGATCCTCACCCGAAGCGTTCGCTGATCTTTATGACGTTTTTCGGTGAAGAACGCGGAGAATTGGGTTCAAGGTATTACGGCAAACACCCAGTTTTCCCGATCGCGAAGACCGTGGCTGACATTAATCTTGAGCAGGTCGGTCGGACTGACGAACTGGACAACGGCAAGATAGTCTCGCGGGTGAATAGTGCCACCTTGACTGGATTCGACTACTCGGATGTCACGAAGTTTTTGGAGCAGGCCGGCAAAGAACTCGGCGTCAACGTGTACAAGGACAACGAGGCGAGCGACGCCTACTTTACCCGCAGCGACAACGATGCCTTAGCCCAGCAGGGCGTTCCCGCTCACAGCCTGACAGTCGCCTTCGACTACCCGGATTATCACGGGCTCGGGGATGAGTGGCAAAAGATCGACTACGAGAACATGGCTCGCGTGGACCGCATGGTTGCGCTAGGGCTCCTAGGAGTCGCTAACGCCGAGAAAGCGCCCGAATGGAACACGCAGAATTCTAAAACAGTGCCGTTCCGGGAGGCTCGCAAGCAGTCCATCGGCGCAGATAAATAGCCGGGAACATTTCTCGGTTAGCAACCGTATCTCCTGAGGAGCGCAAAGGGCGCGGATGCGCGCCGAGATACAGTAAAGCAACTCCGCCGCCCTTCGCTCGGCGCGCTTGATCGCCGCGCCCGTTTTGCGCGAGTTGCTTAGAAAAGCCATGCTCACGTTCATCCTTTGGTGCCTGCTGTTCGTCTTCTCGTGGCCGCTGGCATTGGCCGCCCTGGTGCTGTACCCGCTCGTCTGGCTCATTCTGCTGCCGTTTCGGATCGTCGGAATTACAGTTCACGGCGCGCTGGCTCTGGTTGCGGCTATCATATTTCTGCCGGTTCGCCTCATTCGCGCTATCTGAAAGAAATTTGCGGACAGAGGCGCTAAATCCGGCGCCCTCGCTACACTAACGGGTATGCTGCCGTCATCGAGCGATGACTTTTATCGCATTAAGAAACTCCCTCCCTACGTTTTTGCCGTTATCAACGAGCTGAGAAATAAGGCGCGGGCTGCTGGCATAGACGTAATCGATATGGGAATGGGAAACCCGGACGGCGCTACGCCAGACCCGGTGGTAGACAAACTGATCGAAGCGGCACGCAACCCAGCCAATCATCGCTATTCGGTTTCCCGTGGTATTCCGCGCCTGCGCGAGGCCATCGTCACCCGGTATCAGAAGCAGTACGGCGTAACTCTTGACTCCGATGCGGAAACAATCGTCACCATTGGGGCGAAGGACGCCCTTGCACACCTCCTATTCGCGATCATCGGCCCTGGGGACGTGGTCGTTTCTCCGAATCCGGCGTATCCGATTCATCAGTATGGCGTAATTATGGCCGAGGGCGAGGCGCGCATGCTGCCGATGCCGGATCCGGCGACGTTCCTGGACGGCCTCAAAAACCTCTACTGCACTAGTAGCGAGCCACCGAAAGTCATCCTGATCTCGTTTCCGCACAATCCGACCACGCTTTGCGTCGATCTTGCCTTCATGCGCGAGATTGTCGCTCTTGCCCGCCAGCACGGAACCTACATCATTCACGATTTCGCCTACGCGGAATTGGGGTTCGATGGCTACCGGCCACCGAGCATTCTTCAAGTGGAAGGCGCCGCTGAACACGCCGTCGAGATCTACTCGATGACGAAGAGCTACAACATGGCGGGATGGCGCGTAGGTTTCTGCCTTGGCAATCGCCGCCTGATCGCTGCCCTGGCACGCATCAAGAGCTATTTGGATTACGGCATCTTCCAGCCGATTCAGATCGCATCCATTATTGCTCTTCGCGACTGCAACGACGCGCCGGGAAAGATTTGCGCCATCTACGAATCGCGTCGAGACGTCCTGGTGGAAGGTCTCCGCCGCGCCGGCTGGCCGGTCGAACCGCCCAAAGCCTCGATGTTTCTCTGGACGCGCATTCCGCAATACTTCGACGGAATGGGCTCGCTCGAGTTCGCCAAGCTCCTCCTAAAGGAAGCGCGCGTTGCCGTTTCACCAGGCATCGGGTTCGGACCCATGGGCGAGGGGTTTGTTCGCTTCAGCTTGATCGAAAACAATGAGCGCATCCGGCAAGCAGTCCGCAATATCGGCCATTTCCTGCGCAAACAGGAAGCCTTGGCCGGGTCCGCCGCAACTCCTGTCCACGTATAATTCAAGGTGATGGCGGCGCGCTTCGAGGCCTCGTTGGCTGAGCTAGTAGAGCTCCCGAAGCTGGGCGTCACTGATCTAGATCCGCTACTCAGCGAAGAGATCGGAACCTGGCGTGAACGATTCGCTTGGGATTTCCGCCCCTCCGCCGACCTCCTTAGGCGCTTCCTGCAAATTCACTCGCTGTATGGATACGCGCTTACTTCCGGGAGTCAGATCATCGGCTATGCCTACCAAGTGTGTGAAGGCAGAAAGGGGCTGATCGGCGATTTCTACCTTCTGCGCGATTACGCAAGCCCTTCGTACGAGATGCTGCTCCTTGGCGCCATGGTTGGTAATCTGACCCAAACGCCGGGCATCCGCCGCATTGAATCGCAGCTCATGCTGTTGAACATGCCCATCACCCAGCCTCTTCCCAGCGGGCAGCACCTCAGGCGGCATGATCGGTACTTCATGGATATTCCCAGCGATGCGGTCCGAAAGTTGGTTTCCCACTCACCGTCCGTTCGCGTGAGCTATCAGCCCTGGGCGGATCGCTATCAGGAGGAGACCGCGCATGTCGTGGCGGCCGCATATCGCGGTCATGTCGACAGCGACATCAACGATCAGTACCGCACGATTCCTGGCGCGCGTCATTTCCTGACCAACATCATCAAATTCCCCGGTTGCGGCAATTTCTTTCCGGGAGCATCCGTTGTCGCACTGGATGAGACGACCGGCCGTGTCTGCGGTGTTTGCCTGGCAAGCATGGTTTCGCAAAGTGCCGGTCACGTCACGCAACTCTGCATATTGCCTGCCGTGCGCAAAGCCCGCCTCGGATACGAGCTCTTGAGGCAGACGCTGCTGCATTTGCTCGAAGCTGGCTGTAGCTCCATCAGTCTCACTGTTACCTGCTCGAACGTGGAAGCCATTCGGCTCTACGAATCGATCGGCTTTCAAACCACTGCGACCTTCCCCGCGCTGGTTTGGGAGGGATTTTAGGGCCTGGCGAAGGGTGCATCTGTTAACGCGCTGGATCTGCCACTCGGCCCTTCGATGGGATCGCTTGCTGCAAGGGAGTTCTCTTGCGGCTGTATCCCATGTAAATGAACAACCCGATTACCAGCCAGACTACGAATCGTATCCACGTCTCGAGTGGAAGCCCTAACATCAGGCCTAGACAGCAGACGACGGAAAGAGCCGGTGTCACCGGTGAAAAAGGCACTCGAAACGCGCGTGGCCGCTCCGGCTGTTTGCGCCTGAGAATGAGTACTCCAAACGAGACGATAATAAACGCGAACAATGTCCCAATATTCGAAAGTTCCGCAAGTGTCCCGATGTCCCAAATGCCCGCGGGGATTCCGACGGCCAGTCCGGCCACCCAGGTGCTGACGTTCGGTGTCTTGAATCTTTTATGAACATGCGAGAAAACATCCGGTAGCAGCCGGTCGCGCGACATCGCGAACCAGATTCGCGCCTGACCGTATTGATAGACGAGCAGGGAAGACAACATCCCAAGCAGAGCGCCGACGGTAACGGTAAACCTCAGTCTGCTCATCCCGATCGCCTGCAGGGCGTTGGCGACAGGAGATGCATTATCGAGAGTTTTCCAGTTGACGATGCCGGTCAGCACGAACGCAACGGCTGTATAGAGGAGGCCGCAGATGATCAGCGTTCCGATGATCCCGATGGGCATATTTCGTTGAGGATGTTTGCATTCTTCCGCCGCAGTCGAAACCGAGTCGAAACCGATGAATGTGAAGAAGACAATCGCCGCCCCGCTGACAACGCCTGGAAAACCATTTGGCAAAAACGGATTGAGGTTCGAGGCTTGGACCGCCCGCGCCGCTCCGAAAACAAACAGCAGGATCGCGCCGATCTTTATCGCGACCATGGCGTTATTGGCCCGCGCACTTTCCTTCACACCCCGGACCAGCAGCCAGCTCAACAGCATGACGATCAGCAGCGCAGGCACATTGAAAAGACTGCCCGTCAACTTGCCTTCCACGATCGCCGGCTCCGAGAGATATTTCGGCAAATGGGCGCCGAACAGGTAATCGCACATCACGTTGAAGTAGGCCGAAAAACCGACTGCAACGGACATGTTTGAGACCGCATATTCAAGGATGAGATCCCAACCGATAATCCAGGCGAAAATTTCGCCCAGCGTGGTGTAGGCGTATGTGTACGCACTCCCCGCGATGGGGATCATCGAAGCTAGCTCCGCGTAACAGAGCGCCGCGAAACCACACGTGATCGCGACGAGAATGAAAGAAAGCGTCAGGCCAGGTCCCGCACCCGGCCTCCCAATAGTCGAAGCGGCCTTGCTCCCCTGGGTAATCAGATCGAGGAGGGGAGCATTCAAAATGGAGGGAACAGCCAAGCGTTGCCCCGCCGCGGCCGTACCTGTGACCGTAAAGATACCGCCGCCAATAACTGCGCCGATACCAAATGCTATGAGGCTCCACGGCCCCAGCGAGCGCTTGAGGCTCTTGCCTTCGCAATGAGCTTCCTCGACGAGCTCGTCAATATTTTTTGTCTTGAGCAGTTGGCTCATCGTAATGGGCCAGTATAGCGGGAATTGTGGCGTTCAGGCTCGATAATTGTCCCGTGGGGCCGCGGTTGATCATTGTTTGCGGGCTGCCCGGCTCAGGGAAGACCACACACGCCAAGCTGGTTCAGACCAAACTTCGAGCTGTTCGCTTCTGCCCTGATGAATGGATGGATGCTCTTTCGCTGGATCTTTACGACGAGGATAGGCGCGCAAAGATTGAGGCTCTGCAGTGGAAGCTCGGTCAAGAACTTCTGATGCTGGGGCTCACCGTAATCATCGAATGGGGCACTTGGGGAAGATCCGAGCGCGACACATTGCGGGACGGAGCCCGCGCGCTTGGCGCTGCTGTTGAGTTACATTATCTCTCCGCGCCGGCGGATGTCTTATTCGACAGGATTCAACGGCGGGGAATGGAGAACCCACCCATACGGCGGGATGCGCTCTTGCGATGGTCGGAGATATTCCAAGCGCCGACCCCCGAGGAACTAGACCTCTTCGATAGGGTTGAATTCATAAACTTCGATTGATCGATGCAGGGCCCAGAACCCTACTCAATCGAATCTTCGGCAAGCGCGTCTGCCCCAAAGACTGCGTGGATCAAATCCTTCCTGCTTCGACCTTACGCTCAGGATCGGCCTCAGACATAAATCTGGAATACGTTGTCTTGAGATTCTTCCCAGGCTGCGCTTCGTATTGAGACGCTTTCCTGGCACGGGACTTGGCTTTTTCGGTGGGGCAGACCCTTGGTCTGCGCCGGGCTCCCGGCCCGGCGCCTGTTCCAATCGGTCAAGCGCGACTTAGGCTAAATCCCTTGCTGTTCAAAGCTCGGCAGCAATCGATGGATAACGAATAGGGCAATCAGGTACATCGATCCCGCCACAAAAAAGATCGGCGCGTACCACTCCTTCGAAAAATCCAGCCACAGCCCGACCGCCGGCTGCACGAGCATGCCTCCAATCGCGCCGCCCAGCCCTCCCAGTCCAATAATCGAGCCCACCATCGAACGCGGGAAGCAATCCGTAGCGATGCTAAACAGGTTCGCTGACCACCCTTGATGTGCTGAAGCCGCCGTCGCGATCAGCGCTACCGTCAGCCACAAATTGCCTCGTGCCGCCGGCACGAACATCACTGCCAAAACGCACACGGCACAAACCAGCATCGCTCGCTTGCGGGCCCGCGCAACATCCCAGCCCCGTTTGATCAGCCACGAAGAAAGCCATCCCCCACCAACCGAGCCTATATCGGCCGCCAAATAGATCGTCACCAGTGGCGGCCCGATGTGCAACAAATCCACATGGTATTTGAGCTGTAGGAATCCTGGTATCCAAAACAGGTAAAACCACCACACCGGGTCCGTTAGAAACTTCCCCAGCAGGAACGCCCACGTCGCCCGCGATCGCAGAAGAACCTTGTAAGATACGCGCGCATCTGTTGCCGCGTCCTGCCCGGATCGGATCAACTGCAGTTCCTGAGTCGAAAGGCCGCGATACCGTTCGGGCGAGCGGTAGAAGATGACCCAGCACACTACCCACGACAGGCTCAAAGATCCGGTGCATAGGAAAGCCGATTGCCATCCAAACCGTGCGGTCAGAAACGGAACCAAAAGCGGCGCAATCACAGCGCCGACATTCGTGCCGCTGTTGAAGATGCCGGTCGCAAGCGCGCGCTCGCTTTGTGGAAACCATTCGGCAATTGCCTTCAGCGCCGCGGGGAAATTGGCTGCCTCGCCCAATCCCAAGCCAAGCCGCGCCAGCCCAAACTGAAACGCGGTTCCAGCTAGCGCATGCAGCATCGAACACGTGGCCCAGACGAGCGCCGCCAACGTGTATCCCAACCGCAGCCCAAGCCAATCGATCAGCCGCCCCGCGACCGGCATCATCACCGCGTACCCGAGTTGAAACGCGAAGGTGATCCACCCGTACTCGGTTTCGCTCCAGTGCAATTGCCGCGCGATCGTCGGCTTCAGAATCCCGAGCACCATCCGGTCCATATAGTTGACCGTGGTTGCGTAAAACAGCAGACCGCAGACAAACCACCGGATGTGCGTCGCGCGCCCTGCGACCGGCACGTCCTTCGCCGGTGAGGCCGGACGGCTCTCGATCATACCGAGCATTTTATAGTGAGCAGCCGGCTCGCATTTGCCGGCCCGATATTCGAAGCGGGCTAAGCGCCCTTTGCCTTGACCCGATCCATGTACCGAAGATCCGCGACGCTCAGGCGAATCGTGTCTCCCGTCTTCACGAACGGGGGCACCATCACCTCGACGCTGTTCCCCAGACGTGCAGATTTCCACGTACTATCGCCCTGAGTGTGAACCGGTGGCGCCGTGTCGGCAATTTTGACTTCAACATGATCCGGGAAGACTACGCTGATCGCGCGGCCATCAACGAATTCCACCGGCAATTGCATCCCAGTTTCGAGGAATTTCGCTTGTTCCCCAATCACCTTCGAGACGACCTCGAGCTGATCGTACGTCTGCGGATTCATGAAGAAGCAAGTGCCGCCATCCTCATACAGGAACTCGAGCGTTTGGCGCTCGACTGGCAATTCTTCCACTTTCAGGTCAGCGCGAAGACTATGCTCCCAGAAAGTGCCGGTCGCGAGATTTTTCAGGCGCAGATGGTTGACGCCGCCCATCTTGCCTTGCCCTGGATGGTAATCGGCGACGATGATCTTATACGGCTGATCCTGATAACGGATCGCCATGCCGGCGCGAATCTGCGACGCGCTGATCATTCCGGTCGCCCTTCAGGGAAAGTGTACCGCTGCTATGAACTTGTTTACATTCTTTTGCGATTGCACTTGGGGGCAGACCCTCGGTTCGGGGGTGCTCTCCGACCCCGGCACTCCGGCCGGAATCCCTGACAGAACGACCCTATAGATCGAAATAGAGGAAAAATTCATAGGGTACCGGGCGCAGATTCACCGGCGCCAATTCTCGCTCGCGTTTGTACTTCAGCCAAGTCTCGATGACATCCGGCGTGAATACATCACCTCTCAGCAGCCAATCGTGATCTCTTTCCAGCTCATCGAGCACTTCGCCGAGTGACCCCGGGGTGCTTTTGATCCCGGCAGCCTCGGTCGGTTCCAAATCATAAAGGTCCTTGTCCAGGGGCCCGCCCGGATCGAGGCCTCTTGTGATTCCGTCTAGGCCGGCCATCAATTGAGCCGCAAAGCACAGATAGGCGTTGGCCGAAGGATCCGGGCACCTAAACTCGATCCGCTTGGTTTTTGGGCTCTTTGAGTACACCGGGATTCGAACGGCCGCCGACCGGTTGCGTTGCGAATATGCCAGGTTCACCGGAGCTTCGTAGCCCGGCACCAGTCTCCGGTATGAATTCGTGGTTGGAGCGCAAAAGGCCAAAAGGGCAGGTGCGTGCGCTAATAGTCCGCCGATATATTGCATCCCGAGCTTGCTCACCAAACCGTATCCCTGCGGATCGTAAAATAAATTCGTTTCACCCTTCCAGAGACTTTGATGCGTATGCATGCCAGAACCGTTATCACCGAAGATTGGCTTGGGCATGAACGTGGCGACCTTTTTGTGTTTTCTGGCGACATTGCGAATGATGTACTTGTAGTACATGACGTTGTCTGCCATCTTTGTGAGCGGCGCATATTTCATGTCGATCTCACCTTGCCCGGCTGTGCCCACCTCGTGATGGTGCACTTCCACTGAAACACCCACTTGTTTCATGTCGAGGATAATCTCGGATCGAATGTCCTGCAACGTATCCGCCGGGGGCACCGGAAAATATCCTTCTTTATGCCGGATCTTGTAGCCCAAATTGGGCGCCTCGGAACGGCCGGTGTTCCAAACACCTTCATCTGAATCGATGAAATAATAGCCGCTTTGCGCCGTTTGGTCGTATCGCACGTCGTCGAATATGTAAAATTCCAACTCCGGACCCCAATAGCTGACATCGGCGATACCGCTCCCTTTCAGATAGAGCTCAGCTTTCTGAGCGATGTAGCGCGGGTCGCGGCTGTAAGGCTGATGAGTAATCGGATCTCGCACGTTACAGATCAAGCTCAGCGTAGGGATCTCGAGGTTCGGGTCAATATAAGCGGTGTCAGGATCGGCGACGAGCAACATGTCACTTTCATGAATCTGTTGGTAACCGCGAATACTGGATCCATCAAAACCAATGCCATCTTCAAACAGGTCCTCATCCAGATCTTCCGCCGGAATAGAAAAGTGCTGCCAAACTCCGGGAAGATCAACAAATTTCAGATCTACGATTTTGACGTTGGCTTCCTTTGCCAATTTCTGTACATCGGACGCAGTTTTGGACACGAATCTCTCCTTATTATTTGGGATTTTCCGGGTGCGACGTGGCGCTCGTGAATTTCGTGTGCGCACAACAGAGCGCGCACACGTATGAGGAGAATTTTATTCCAACTCGAATAGCCTCTCAACGGCCCTCGCCGGCCGGAGAGAGAATCAGCTCTTTTTAGATGTCACGGCGGCGAAGGCCGCAGCCTGCTGCCCAGCCTTTTTGACTGCCCCAATGTGGACACGCGCACGTAATCTCTCACCAGGCCGAGAGCTTCGCGATCTCACCTTTTGGAAAGAGGCGGTCAAGAGGTTTCTCAGAAAAGCAGCTGTTCGAATAACTAACAGTTTTGGTACTTGAAGCGTACATCAGGTCCGGTACCTCTTGACTTGCTGACGAAGAAACAGGCCGAGCAAAGGCCAGTGTCTAGAATTCGAGAGGTCAAAGGAAAAACATGAAAAGATTTCGAAAGTTTGCGCTAACGGTTCCATTTTGTGTGGCACTTGTCACGCCGATTGTAATGCCCGTAGCAACCGCCGCTCCGATACAGGATCGAGATGATCACGATCGCGACGATCAGGTCCATCATCGCTATTACGATCCGGAGTACAGAGATTATCATCAGTGGAACGCTGACGAGGAGCGGTATTGGCATGAGTATCGGGCGGAGGAACATCGGCCCTACATCGACTGGGACCGCGCGTCGGATCAACAGCGGCGAGCCTACTGGCGTTGGCGTCACGCGCACCAGGAGCACCACGATCGAGACGATCGCCACTAATTCCGTCAGGCTCGCCGAGTGTGCATGCGCTTAGCGAGCCATTTCTCTTTTCAGGAGCTACTCCTACAGCGACAGCGCCCAATGGCAGCGAACCAGAAAACCGGGATAGGAGAATAGAGGGTTCAAAGCCGCTCCCGGGCGAATCGGCAATAGGAAAGAGCGTCAGCGGTGATCTATACGCGGCCTGAGAAGGTGAGTTTACGACAAAGCGGATTTGACAGCACTGAATATCAGCGATATGGATACGGCGTTCGTGCTGATCCATGTGCATCAGGCAATGGCTCACGTTGTGTGCTTTATGATGAGCCACGCAGGCATCATACTTTACATTGAGGCGCAAACCGGGTCATCCTCTATGCCGCTTTCTGCGGAGTCTCTGGTTTGCAAGCACGCGCCGGCTAGAGCAGCGATAGGAGCGCGTTCTTCCCAGAGGCTGCGCCCATATCGTGTCGTGTCGAGTCTATCCCGGGCCGCAAGACCGATCAGAAAGATAGCGAGTAGATCGCAGATCTGCTGCCGTACGGATTGGTTCCCATCCACCTATTGATATTCTGTAGGTCATCGGTAGTATTCTTATAGGATTTCGATAGGTCGATGTCTGAATCACGAACCGAACTGCTGCGCGGCACGCTGGATCTGCTTATCCTCAGAGCCCTCACGTTGAATCGCGATCATGGGGTCGGTATAGCCCGCAGAATTCACCAGATTTCCAAAGGAACATTCGATGTCAAGCCGGGGTCGTTGTTTCCGGCGTTGCATCGGCTTGAGGAGAAGGGTTGGTTGTCTTCCGAGTGGGGCGAGTCGGAAAATCTGCGGCGTGCCAAATATTACAAGCTCACGAAGGCGGGCCGAAAGCAGATTCAAAACGAAATGGCGAATTGGGAGCGTGTCTCCACTGCAATGACGTGGGCCATAGAGGCCACGTCGAAAGGGTAAAGCATGCCTAGGATCGTAAGCTTTTTGCGCAACAGTTTCCGCAAAAAACGCATGGAACAAGATCTTGATGACGAGATACGTTTTTACCTCGAAAGGACGGCCCAAGACAAAATGGCGTCCGGAATGAGCGAAGGCGAAGCGCGAAGGGCTGCCCGGCTGCAATTGGGGAGCGTGGATTCCTTAAAGGATGCTGTAAGGGATATCCGAACCGGAGCAATGGTCGAACGAATTTGGCAAGACTTCCGCTTCGCCTGCCGCGCTCTTCGCAATAAGCCCGCTTTTACGGCAGCGGCCGTGCTGGTACTGGCGCTGGGCATTGGTGCGAACAGCGCCGTGTTCAGCTTGATCAATGCCTTTTTGCTAAAGCCGCTGGCCGTTACGAAGCCCGAAGAATTAGCCGGCCTTTACAGCCGGGACACCAAGAATCCCGATGCTTGGCGGGCGTTCTCATATCCGAACTATCTAGACATCCGCGACAGCCAGACGGCCTTTTCGAGCGTGACGGCCCACAATCTCGCTCTGGTCGGCATCAAAGAAGATGATAATACGCGCCGAACGTTTGCCGCCGTCGTCTCGTCGAATTACTTTTCGACGCTTGGTGTGCCGCTTTTCGAAGGCCGTTCATTCAGGGCCGGCGAAGAAAAGCCGGGCCGTGACCTAACGGCTATCGCGTCGTATTCGTTCTGGAGGAAAACGGGTGAAGATCCCCATTTAATCGGCAAACATCTGCGTATTAACGATCATCTGTTCACGGTCATTGGTATCACGCCCAAGGGATTCACGGGTACTACCGTGCTCGCAAGCCCCGAGCTATATCTGCCGCTCGGCGCTTACGACTTCGTGATGAACGATATTGAAACTCATGGCAAGCCGCTCGATGCGCGCGATAACAATGCTTTGTTTCTGGTTGGCCGCCTGAAGCCAGGCCTTACGCTGCAGGCCGCGAACGCAGGGCTCGCGGTGGTTACTTCCCGAATGGGAAGGGCGTCTCCCGCCGAAAACAAGAACCAGATGTTGTCGGTCCATCCGCTTTCGCGCTTGTCCATCTCAACAAATCCTTCGAGCGATAACGATCTGTGGGCACCCGCGATTCTGCTGCTGTCGCTGGCCGCGGTCGTGCTGCTGATCGCCTCCTTAAACCTTGCCAATATGATGATGGCCAAAGGCGCGGTACGGCGCAAGGAGATCGCGATCCGGCTCGCAATTGGCGGCAGCCGTCGCCGCATTGTGCAGCAATTAGTCACAGAGGGACTGGTCCTCGCGATTCTGGGTGGCGCGGCCGGACTGTTCGTTGCTTCCTGGAGCACGACGCTTCTTATCGGCTCCCTCTCACGGGTTGCTCCGATCGATCTCGTCTACGATTCCACGCCCGATGCGCGCCTCCTGGCCGGCGTGCTTGTCTTTTGTGGGATGAGTGTAATCATCTTCGCGCTCTTTCCCGCGTGGAGGCTTTCCAGGCCGAAGACTTGGCATGATTTGAAGGAAAATGCCGGCGAGGATGTCGCTGGTCGCCCGCGCCGTTTGTTCTCACGCGGAAATATGCTTGTCATCGCACAACTCTCGCTATCACTGATGATGCTCGGAGCCGCGGGTCTCTTCATTCGCAGTGCTACGCGCGCCGCCGATGTGCAGCCGGGCTTTTCGCTTGATAACGAGATCATTGGAGAGGTGGATGTCAGCCTCGCTAACCAGGACGAGGTGCGGGGACGCCAGGCCTACCGTGCGCTTCTGGAGCAGCTGAGGCAGATTCCCGGTGTCCAATCGGTCTCGATGGCCGCTACCGTTCCGTTCGGCCTGTTTTCTTTGGGCGCGAGCGTGCTGCCTTCCACCTCCTTCGCTTCGAAAGAGAATCGGCCTATGTATGCGCGCTTCAATATCGTTACGGGCAGTTATTTCCAAACGCTCGGCATTCCGTTGCTGCGTGGCCGGGCGCTTGTTGCCGCGGAGAACATGCCGGAATCGAAAAGCCATGTTGCCGTCGTCGATAAGCTCGCGGCCGATAAGCTGTGGCCCGGCGGCAATGCTGTTGGCCAGCAGATCCATTTGGATGAATCGGGCGGAGGCTACGCGCAAACATGCGAAATCGTAGGCGTCGTGGGCAATGTGCGCGAGAAGATTGTGGGCGACGAAGCCAAGCCGCTGCCTCATGTATACATTCCGCTCGGGCAGCATTATCAGGCGGATATGCAGATTCATGTCAAAGTAGCGGCTAGTTCGCGCGATGCCGAGCGATGGATGCTCGATACGATTCGTCGCGACATCCGCGCCGCCGACCCGCGCTTGCCGTTACTCTCGTTGAAGACCATGCGCGGCCACTTGGAGTCGGGAGCCGACATCTGGGTCGTACGCACGGGCGCGCATATTCTCGAGATCTTCGGCGGAGTCGCCCTGTTTCTTGCCATGATTGGCCTTTATGGTGTGAACGCATATACGGTGGCTCGCCGTACCCGCGAGATTGGTATCCGCATGGCAATCGGCGCCGATCCCGCTTCTACGCTGCGAATGATTTTGGGTGAAGGCCTTCGCATAACGGCAGTGGCCGTAGGTTTAGGATTGCTGCTGGCGCTCGGGATCGGGCAAGTTCTGACCGGATTTCTGTTTGAGGTTCGCGGCATTGAACCGGTGGTGCTTCTGGTTGCAGCCGCCGTGCTGACGGCTGTTGCTCTCGTCGCCTCTTACATTCCCGCCCGAAAAGCCTCGCTTGTCGATCCAATGATTGCTCTCCGCTACGAGTAACGCCCGCAGTCGAGAGTAAAGCACCCCTTCTCACTCAGCTTCGGTGCACGCGAATAATCTCCGTTCCACTCAGGAATCAGCCCAAGAATATCGATCCTGTACTTCGCACGCAACCTCGTCAGCTTTTCGATATCTGGCGTGTAGATCTATCCTTGGCCGTTAGAACGAAGCCGACCGCCCGGCGGACGCTACGCGTGGGCGGTGAACGATAGTTAGAGGTCGATAGAGTAGCGGGTCACAAGGAGAAACTTGTGACGCATTTACGCAAGTTGATGCTGGAGGAACTCCAGCGCCGTAATTATTCACAG
>JAFATG010000103.1 GCA_019244055.1 Acidobacteriaceae bacterium
GATCATGCGCCGCGACCAAGCTGCGTCGCGCTACCGCCGCAGTGTTGCCTTCCCCCGCGGCCGGACGCTTCACGCCGTCTCCGAGCGCCGCCTCGACATCTCGAACACTCCGCACCATGGCCGCAAGTTCCAGCGGTTCAATTGAGGCGCGATGATCGGGGCCGGGAAGAGTCCGGTCCAGCGTGAAATGTTTTTCTATTACGCAGGCCCCCATAGCCGCCGCTGCCAGCGCGATAGCGGTGCCTTCCGTATGATCGGAATATCCCACCGGTACACCGAATCGCTCTTCCAAAGTTTTCATAACTCGGAGATTCACGCACGCCGGCGCCGCCGGATAATTACTTACGCAATGCAGAAGCACTAGTTCCCGATTCGCCGCCGCGTGTAGGACTTCAACGGCGTTCGCTACCTCTTGCAAGTCCGACATACCCGTTGAAACGATCAGCGGCTTTCCTTTGCGGGCAATGTGGGCAAGAAAAGGGTGATTCGTGATCTCCCCGCTCGGTATCTTGAACGCCGGCACTCCCATCCCGTACAGGAGGTCCGCGCTGTGACAATCGAAGGGGGTAGAAAGAAATACGATCCCACGTTCACGGCAGTGGCTTTGGATGGTAGAAAATGCCTCTTCAGGCAGCTCGAGCCTTTTTATCATCTCGAGTTGCGATTCATCCCTGCCGCTGTTCTGTAGCTGGTAGTCGGCCTTTGGCGCTTGCGGCGTGACGACTTCCTCCGATTTAAAAGTCTGGAACTTGACGATATCGGCTCCAGCATCGACCGCTGCATCAACCAGTCGCAAGGCCATATCGAGGCTGCCGTTGTGATTGACTCCCGCCTCGGCGATTAGCAGGCAGGGCAGTCCAGGTCCAATCTCCCGCTCAGCGATCAGAACCGGTTTCACCATGCCGACCACCCGCCGTCGATCGCAAGAACTTGGCCGGTAATGTACGCCGATGAGTCAGACGCGAGATAAGCAGCAGCTCCCTTCAGATCTTCCTCGCTTGCCATGCGTTGTAAGGGAGTGCGCCTCTTGTAACGCTCGTGAAACGATTCCGGTTGGTGTCTCCACACTCCGCCGGGAGCAATGCAGTTGACGCGCACCTCCGGCGCTAGCGTTGTCGCGCAGTAGCGCGTGAACTGAACGATCCCGCCCTTGCCAGCGGCGTAATAGGCTGGATTGTCCATGTCTGTGCCATCGTACAGCCGCATGTCAGGGCCCAGCAAACCGTAGATCGAAGCAATGTTAATCACCGATCCGCGTCCCCTGCGGCGCAGATGCGGGGCGCAGGCTCGGGTCATCAGGAAGGTACCCGTTAGCACGACATCGAGATTGGCATTCCATCGTGCAAGGCTCTGCACTTCCAATTCGCGGCCCTCTTCAGGTAGCTCGAGCTTCGGGTACGCCGCGCCGTTGATCAGTATGTCGACGCCGCCGAATTGTGCGACCGCCGACGATACTGCTTCCTGCACGGATTCCTCTCGTGCGACATCGGTGACAAACGCGCTTGCTCTAACCCTAAATCGGTCCGCTACGGCGTCGGCTCGCTCATTTCCCGCGCCCGCCTCCACATCGAAGATGCAAATACTGGCACCCAGTTCAGCTAATACCTCGCAGAACGCCTCGCCGATTCTTCCTGCGCCTCCCGTAATGACCGCTGTGCGTCCGGCTAGCGACATGAGTTCCTGTAGCGACTTCATTGTCCACCGCCGCGGACCGAGGCCAGCCAAGGAAATTCTACGAATCCCTCCCGCACCAGCAACTCCGCCAACGCGAAATCGTAAGATTCGTCAATGTGTATTGCGCGCTTCTCTGGCACTACGAGCATACGGTGAGGGGTCTGATAAAACCCAGGGGCATTTTGGTTCAGGACGTATTCCCGTCGCCACAAATAGAGGAGCGCGTTTACGCGATAAACAGGCGGAACATCCTGGCGCCGCACATACGTTGCCGTCTGAGGAACTAGTTGCTTCATGTATCCGCCTACCTCTTCGACGCAAACCCAACGCGGATTGAACCCTGGTTCCGACACGGCAACAACGCCAGCCGCCAGCGGATCAGACCCGAGAATCTCTAGCGCTTTCGATATATCGTCGGGCATTCGCCCCGGAGAGGTCGGATCCAGCAGCAACAACGCTCCAAATTGCGTCCTCGTCTGCCGCTCCATTTCAGTGAGGGCATGCTGTAACACGGGCCACATCGGGGTATCGTCTTCGGCGATCTCCGCTGGGCGCAGGAACGGAACGTCGCCGCCGTGCTCCCGCGCCACGGTAGCAATTTCATCGCTATCGGTCGACACAATGCAGCGGTCGATCTCGTGGCACAGGGCTGCCATGCGAATCGAGTGAGCGATTAGCGGAAGGCCGGCAAAAGGCAGAATATTCTTTCGCGGCAAACCCTTGGATCCACCGCGAGCGGGAATCACCGCCAGGAGAGGGCGCAAGCTCACATGGCTCTCCACTCGACAACCGCCTCGAATTTTCCGCTCATCGAAGATCGGCGCGCCGCATCGCAAATGCTGACAGCGAGGGCCCCTTCGGCAAACGTGGTCAGCGTGTCGGCATCGCCTCCCGATGCTGCTTCTAAGAATGCCGCATCTTGGTCACGCATCGTAGCGTCGGGCCCTTCGGGAAAATCTCTCCGTTCCATGCTGTCTCGACAGCAGAGCGAAACACTCTGGGCAACTCCATCCCACTCGATCTCGCCCCATTCCCCGTAAACGCTCATGTTCCGATGGGTGCTTGGCGTCAGGTAGTCCAAGCGAATTGAAACTGCAGTGCCGCCCGGTGCCTCCCAATACAAATCTGCCGACTCCTCCGCCGCGATTCCCAACCTCCCGAAATTCGCGAGCCGCGCGAACACCTGCGACGGCGGGCCGAAAAGCCAAACTGCGTAGTCGATCTCGTGAATTAGATCCAGCAGAACGCCACCCTCCGCTTCGCGCGCCGAATAACTCTGCCGGTAATCTCGGCCTGGCCGCCAATCTGGCAGATATGACTGGCACTCGATGCGCACGCTGTGTGCCTTTCCAATCTCAGGTAAACGCTGGCGGAAGTGCAGCAGGGATGCATCGAAGCGGAGATCGCAGGCAATGTAGACCCTCTGATTCGTGCCGTTGATAGATCGCGCTAATTCTGCGAGTCCACTCGCCATGGGCGACAGCGGCTTCTCTACGAGCACACAACAGCCCAGCTTCAGCGCCGCCCCAAGATCGGCCATATGACGCGCGGTATCGGTGGCCACCACGACGGCCCGCGCCCCTCCCGCAACCGCCTCTTCCAGCGTGCTGCAAACTTTGAATCGCTGGTCCTCCAACTCCCATCGCCGGCTCGCCCGTACCGGGACGGCCGAAACCGGTGCCCCTACTAGATCACGTAACACGCGCAGATGGCGCGCGCCGATGGATCCCGTTCCCAGAACGGCTGTCGGTACCTTGGCACGAGCTTGCGCCTGCGTTGCGGATGTACTCCTTCTAGGTGATCGCACGGTCGACTGCATGCCGAGGAAACAACGCGTTAAAGGCTAACCCTGGCAGAATGAGTATTGCAACTTGTGCAGCGCATGTCAAAATTGCGTAGTACCCTTGACCTAAGACTGGTGTGATTATCGAGCTCGCCACGTTCGAAGTAGACTGGGGTAATTCGAGATGATCTTACAAACGGGCGGCCCGTGCCGGGCAGTAGTGCTCTTCCCGGCAATGATGTTTGCCTTATCGAATGTATTCGCGCAAGCCACCCCTTCCTCTCCGGCCTCCCCTGAGCGAACCAGCCAATCCGCGGCCACGACGAACAACGGCGACTCCTCTCCGGGACCGCTCGTAGTGCGAGATCAAACTCGGTACATCCTTTCAACCGGAGATGTATTGGAAGTTTCCGTATATGGGGTTCCAGAGTTGACACAGAAAACCCGCGTTGGCAACAGTGGCGATATTAACCTGCCTTTGGTCAACTCGGTCCATGTTTCCGGCTTGAGCGTGGAAGATGCACAAGCAAAGATCGAACGTGCTTTCCGTGACGGCAATTACCTCAAGAATCCGCACGTTACGATCTTGGTTTCGGAGTATGGAACTGGCGTGGAATTACTAGGCGAAGTCGCGCACCCGGGCATCTATCCCGTGCTGGGATCGCGGCGACTGCTGGATGTTCTCAGCGCGGCCGGCGGCACAACCGCGAGCGCCGGCCGTGAAATCACCATCGCTAACCGCGCTAACCACACCCAGCGAACGGTCCTACTATCCAACGATCCGCAGAAGACAATGGAAGCCGACGTCCTGGTCTATCAGGGCGAAACGGTGTTCGTACCGCGCGCCGGTGTCATCTACGTCGTTGGCGAAGTACTGCAGCCGAGCGGATTCGCCATGGAGAACAAGACGGAATACACCGCGCTACGTGCCGTGGCTATGGCCCATGGGCCGACCAAGTTCGCTAAGCTGTCGCAGGCGAAGATCGTTCGGCGGGCGGGTGACAGCGTCGTCGAGATTCCTGTGCCGCTCGACCAGATTGAACGCGCTAAGACTCCCGACGTGAAAATGCAGGCAGAAGACATTCTCTACGTGCCGACGAACAAGGGCAAGGTAGCGGCATCCCGCAGCGTAGACGTCGCTATTTCGCTGGCTACTGGGCTAGCAATCGTCGCCATGCCGCGCTACTGAGAGCGAATCTGATTCCTGACTTGGCGCTCGGATCCGCTTTAACGCGTCGCATTCGCCAGTACCTTCTCGACTGCGTCCGCTGTATCGTGCATATCGGTGTCGGACAACGTAGGATGCACCAGGAACATGAGCGACGTTTCGCCAAGTTCCTTTGCTACGGGTAGGCGCTGTGATGGACGCATTTCCGTAGAGAAGGCCTTCTCCAGGTAAATCTCACTGCAGATGCCGCTGAAACAAGGTATGCCCTCGGCATTGATAGCTGCGATCACCCGATCCCGGTTCCAACCCGAGCGCAGTCTCTCCAAACGCAGCAACGCATAGTACTTATAGTAGGAGTGGCATATATGCGCAGGTGGCACGGTAACGCGGAGCGCTGACATTTTCCCAAAGCGTTCGGTCAACAGCTCTGCGTGCCTGCGTCGCTGCTCTACCATAGCGGGCAACTGCCGCAGCAGCACTCGGCCCATCGCGCTCTGCATTTCAGTAATGCGCCAGTTTGTTCCGAACGACTCATGCACCCAGCGAAATCCCGCAGGATGTTCTCGGTTGTAAACCGCATCGTAGCTCTTGCCGTGATCTCTGTACGCCCACGCCCGCGACAACATCGCTTCATCGTTGGTTGTGATCAGGCCGCCCTCGCCGCCCAGGGTCATGATTTTGTCTTGGCAGAATGAAAAGGCATTGATATCGCCCATGGAGCCTACAGGACGACCTCGGTAGTGCGCTCCATGTGCCTGAGCACAGTCCTCGATCACCTTTAACCCGTGCTCGCGAGCGACGCCCAGGATCGCATCCATCTCGCACGGCCATCCTGCAAGATGCACCGCAATGATGGCTTTCGTGCGCGGAGTGATGGCAGCGTGGACCGTTTCCGCCGTGATGTTCTGAGAGTCGCGATCGACATCTGCCATGGCCGGCCTCGCACCGCGCATGACAATGCAGCTAGCCGAAGCGACGAAGGTGCGGCTCGCGGTGACGACTTCATCCCCCGGGCCGATTCCGAGCGCGTACAGTGCCAGTTCCAGTGCGACGGTTCCGTTCGCGACCGCGAGCGCATGCCTGCATCCAAGCGCAGCTGCATATTCAGCTTCGAAGTTCCGCCCCTCGTCCCCGGTCCAATAATTCACTTTGCCCGACCGTAGAGGTCTTATCGCTGCTTCCATGACCTCTGGTTCGAACACGGGCCAAGGTGCAAACGGCGTTGTTCGGGTCCGGTCGCCGCCTTCGATGGCGAGGGTCGAGGTCAGTGCTGGTGGATTCGGCATCGATTTGACTAGGCCCGATACTCCGGAAAGAAGTTAGTACGTAAAGGTGGCAGATCCGGCGAGTTCACTCGCTTCTGCACCAGGTTGCCGTGGCGCACTCGGTTGCATACCAGGGCGAGGAAGGCGTACCGATAAATGTCTCCACCGAAACTCTGCTTAAAGGCAAAGAGATTGTCTTCACCGTGCACACCACCCCCGAGGTGCAGGTGCTGGCAACCCAATTGTCGGGCACGCTCCACGGCGCCGTTCAGAATGAGCGTCGTTGCTTTATGCGCCCGACCGAGGTCATTAGACGCGCTGAGGTGGTAATGCGACAGAATACGGTCTGTCATAAACAGCGAGCCACCTACAGGCTTGTCACATAGCCAGGCAAGGGCCACGTCGACCTTCCGCCCCAAACCCCGCGCTAGGAACTGATAGTACTCGAAAGGGAAGTGATAGTACTCGCCCGCTTGCAGTTCAGTCATACGTTGCTCATACAAAGCGTAGAATGTGCGCAGATCGTGCTCTTGCGCACTTCTGTCTGACGCCCACGTCAGCCGCAAGTGTCGTTGCGCGAAGCTCAAGTCCGAGCGGCGTCCCTTGCTTAGCGTCGAAATACATGCATCCTCGGGGTTCCAGCATTCGAGGTTGATTGCAGTCGTCCGGGCCGGTAAGTGCAGCCGGCAATCCTCGCTTAGCTCACCAGCAAACCACTGTTCCTGCCGCAATACCGGATGTAGCCGCACATGGGCTGAGATAACTTGATTTTCTCGGCACCAGTGGCGAAGCGCATCCAGCAGTCCACGGGCCTGTTCCACGGCAATTCGTTGCACACCATCGAGCAACACCACCCCGCCATATCCATACGGAGTCGCGGCGTCGTACCCGGGCTCGCCGGGTGAGCATGGCAGAGTGTTGAGTGGCCTGAGCAGCAACGGCAAAAGTGCCCGAACGTCACCTGTCTCGACCAACACCGCGGCGGCTCGCCCGTGGCCGATTGCCTGGTACGACATGACGTAACCCGGACGGTAGTACACATCGGGCACGGAAGCGGTATCGACCAGCGACTCCCAGAGACGCACGTCAGCGGCGTCGTCGGCCAGTAACAGCCGCGCCTCGCGCGTCGAGTTTTCGAGTGTACCAATCCTCATACTTTGACTAACTTCGATTGTGCTGCGCTGAGTTTACAAATCCTGCGAGTTCTTCGCGGTTTCGAGAATAGCCGTACTGCTTCCGTGCAAGGCCCGCCAGTCGTCCTCGAAGACTGCCATCAACATCAAATCCAGGAACTGCCCCTCGCGGAACTGCTCGTCCCGCAAAATTCCTTCGGAGTGGAATCCCAGCGATTCGTAAATCCCGATCGCTCGCTCGTTATTGGTGAGCACATGCAGGCTTACTTTGTGGAGATTCAATTCCATGAACGCCCACGACACCACCGCTTGGGTGATCCGGGTTCCCAGTCCCTGACCCCAAAGTGCACGATCGCCAATAAGGATGGCGAACTGGCCTTTGCGCGCGCGACCGTCGATTTGGTAAAGGCCGACGTGTCCAATACACTGGTCCGTGGCCGTATCCGCAATTGTCCACAGCACCTCGTCGGCTCGATTACTGTGGCGCTTGATCCACTCCTCGAGGTTCGCACGTGAATAGCCGGCTGAAAATCCGCCCAGATGCCGAATGACTTCCCAGTCGTTGCGATATGTGTAGAGGTATTCAACGTCCTTCGGCTCGAGCGCGCGGAGCACGACATCGCCAAGGTTAATCAACTCAGCCCTCTCTTGCGTGTCACTGGATGGAGTCCGAGGTCGTCCACCGACCGCACGTCCTGGCCAGAATGCACACCCGAACCGCGGAGCATTTTCGCTAATGTCAGCCAAAGGATGCGCATGTCGAGCCTGAGGCTCCGATGATCGACGTACCAAACATCTAACTCCAGCCTCCTGCTGAATGGAATGTCCTGCCTTCCCTGGACTTGCGCCCACCCCGTAACACCGGGTTTAGCATCGTGCCGGCGCGCCTGTTCCGGCGTATAGCGCTCCAGATACCCCATCAGCAGCGGACGCGGTCCCACGAGACTCATTTCGCCCTTCAAGACGTTCCACAGTTGGGGCAGCTCATCGAGGCTGTAACGTCGCAGCCGCCGTCCTAGTCGCGTAAGCCTGTCAGCATCGGAATCATGGGTCGCCGCCGTATCACCTTCGGTCATGGTACGGAACTTGAGCATGGTGAACGGCCGCGCATGATAGCCAGGGCGCCGCTGCCGGAATAGCACTGGGCTCCCCATCCTCCAGCGGATTGCCAGTGCGACCGCCAGCATGAGAGGAGCGAGCAGGAGCATACCGAACGAGGCAACGAGAATATCCAGCACTCTCTTCGCGAAGCCGCTTATTGCTCGTGCAGGCAAAGCTTCTCCTTTCGGGCTTCGGCCGGAACCGGCAACCCTCGTTGTCGCAGTAGCACCCTATAAAGCTCCGCCAATTGACTCCACAGCATCTCCTGCCGAAACTGCCGCTCCACCCGCTCGCGGCCAGCCTTGCCCATTCGTTGTCTCATTGCCGGATCGTCCAACAGCTTGCCGATAGCCTTGGCCAGCGCAACCGCGTCGCCCACCGGAACCAGCAGGCCCGTTTCTCCATCGACAACCGAATCGACCGCGCCGGTCGCTCTCGTTGTCACAACAGGGCGCTCGGCGACCTGCGCTTCCAGCACGGTGTTGGGAAAACCTTCGCGATGAGTCGGCAGCACAAACACGTCCATCACCAGGTAGTAAGGACTGATCTCGGCCTTGAAAGGAAGAACCAGGATCCCCGAGCCAGCGTCAATGCGCGCGCGGACCGCTGAATCGATGGCATCGCCCTCTTCGTAGGTCCCAATCAGGAGCAGGGAAGCATCCTGGAACCTCTGACGCAGCATATCGAAAGCCGCTACTAGCTCGCTCACACCCTTATCGCGCGTGAAACGACCGATGTAGCCAACCACTCGCTGCCCGCCAAGATTCAAATCCTGGCGAATTTGTGAGGCCCGGGCCAATCTTAAGGGAGTAGGGGCGAAGCGCCCGACGTCAATCCCGTTGCTGCTACCCGGTCCCAGCACCATGGCCTTCTTAGGGCAAACAAGCTTCAGTCTAATCGCGCGCTCTCGCAGGCTGGGACTCACACAGATGACTCGATGCGCACAGGCGCAGGCGATCCGCTCTGTGAGGCAGAGAATAGAGCGCTGCCAACCGCGGGCCGTCTCCATTCGCAGCCCACGCAAGGTGTAAACCCGGCATGGAATCCGCGCCAACCATGCGGCCAGTGTGACCAGCAAGCCTGCTTTGGGAGTCCCTGCATTGCAAATCAGTGGCCGGATACGCCGAAGCACACGCCAGATTCGCCACAGTGATAGGAAATCCTTCCGCAGCGAAACCTCGCGCTCCATTGGGACCGTAAACAGGGGTATTGATTCTTCGATGCCAATTTCAGCCACGAATGGACCGGGGCCACTCAGCGCAGCAGGATGGAATCCGGCCGCTTTGAGGTATCGCATCTGGCCTCGCAGCAGCACCAGGCTCAGTGACGAGGTAACTGCGTGCACCGTATCGACTGGGCCGCCGCTCACGTGGATTCTCGCAGTGGCTCTGTTTCCACATCGTCATTCACAGACGAACGTAACCGGCTATGCTCCAGCCAAGCCTGAAACATCAGCACATCCCAGAGGTGGAACTCCCAGCGGCGCTTTCCTGCGAGGTGCTCCTGCCACGCCCGCCGGATAGGCACCGGATTGAAGAACCCTTCGCCATGTAGCCGCCGCTCATCCAGCAGCGATTCCGCCCAGCCGCGCAGCGGACCACGCAACCAGGGATCCAACGGTATGCCAAAGCCGAATTTGGGACGCTCGACCATCTGGCGTGGTACGTAACGATATAGAACTTGGCGCAGGATCCACTTACCCTCTCGCCCTCGGATCTTCAGTGACAGCGGCAAATGCCATGCGAACTCCGCCACGCGATGATCAAGCAACGGGATGCGCCCTTCCAGGCTAACGGCCATCGTGGCCCGGTCCACCTTCACGAGGATGTCATCGGGTAGATACGTCACCGCGTCGCGATACATCATCCGCTCGGTTGGAGACGGTAGCCTCGCATTGTTGCCATTCCCGAATTGCTCACCGGCTGCCGCTACCGACGTTTGCAGCAAATCTCCCGGAGTGCTCCAATGCGTCGCAAAGCGGTCATACATCTCCTCCGCATCGGCACTCGCCATCACGGATGCCAATTTGTGGACTTTGTATCCGGGCACGCGCTGCCGCCAGTTCCGCGGAAGCACAGGACCGAAGGTGCGGAACGCCAAATCCCAGGCATCGGGTGAAAGCGCGCTGAGGGAAGCAGCCCCTAATTTACGGAGACGCAGCGGAAAGGGTTGGATCTTTTGCCACAGTGCGCCTCCCCATGTATGGCGGTTGTACCCGCCGAAGATCTCGTCGCCGCCATCACCCGAGATACTGACCGTCGCATGTTGCCGGGCCAAGCGAGCAATCAGGAATGTCGGGATTTGCGATGAATCAGCAAATGGCTCATCGTACATTTCCGGCAACAGGGGAACGACTTCGAGAGCCTCGCGTGAGGTCGCGTAAAACTCAGTATGGTCGGTACCCAGGTGCTTCGCAACCCGTGCCGCATCGGAGGCTTCGTTGTAGTCACCCTCATATAGGCCAAGGGAAAAGGTCTTGATCGGCTTCCCGCTCTGGACCTGCATCAGCGACACAACCGTTGAGGAATCGATGCCGCCGGAAAGAAACGCTCCAAGCGGCACGTCGGCATGCATCCGAATTTTAACCGCGTCGCGCAGCAATGCGTCCAGCGATTCGATCGCCTCGTCTTCTGTGCCGCGGAACAGATTCTGCGTTCCTCGTTCAGCAGCTTCGCGCAGCGACCAATAGGATTGCGGGGTACCGTCGAGGCGTCCATCCCTCAAGGTCAGCCATGTGGCTGGCGGAAGTTTCTTAACGCCGCGATAAATCGTATGCGGCGCAGGTACACAATTGCGCTCGAGGTAGAGGGCAAGCGCCGCCGTGTCAATCTCCGTTGAGATTTCCGGGTGTGCGCGCATGGCCTTCAATTCTGAGCCAAACAGAAACTGGTCGCGCACAATTGCGTAATACAGCGGCTTTTCTCCAAACCGGTCACGAGCCAGCGTCAGCGTGTGTTCCTTCCGATCCCAGAGAGCGAAGGCGAACATGCCGTTGAAGCGCTGCAACGATACCACCAGGCCCCACTGGTCGAAAGCGCCCAGCATGACTTCTGTATCGGAATGCCCGCGAAATCTCAGCTCCGGCGATTGTGTCAGCAGCTGGCGCCGCAGATCTTCACAGTTGTAGATCTCGCCGTTGAAGGCAAGTACATACCGGCCGGATTCGGAATGCATCGGCTGTTTACCAGCAGGGGAGAGATCGAGAATCGCTAGCCGCCGCATACCAATCGCGATTCCAGCGGACGTGTCGGTCCACATGCCGGAATCGTTTGGTCCGCGGTGATACAGCGTCTGTACCATCCGCGAGACGGAGTGCTCCAGCATTTCGCTCGATTGCCGGCGGCTTGGATCGAAACATCCAGCGATGCCACACATGATTGTGAACTCCGCCTACGATGTTCCCCGGTGAATGGAAACTGCCCTCATGATCGGATAGTCGAACCCGCGTTTTGGCGCGAAACTCGTGCCCTCCGCGGTCTCCAGTCGTGCGCAAAACAGCATGAGCACCAATGGAACCATCATGATGCGCTGCCTTACCAAAATGCCGAAATTGCTGGTCGCAGCAGCGAATGCGATGCTGAACAGGATTGCGTACGTGAGTATGAAACCGACATAAGGGTCCCGCCATTGACGCAGCGCTGCCAACAAAGCGCGTCGGCGCTTCCAGGCAAACCACAGAAGCAAAAATGCCTCCAAGGAAGCAACCGCCGCCATCGCGTTCTTCACCTCCCACGGGAACGGGCGAAACATCAGGAAGGGGGATTCCGCTACGCGCACCAGCAGAGACTGTCCCGAATTGAAGGTTGAGCCGCCAATCTGCGTATTTTTTAGGAGGTTGTTCACGGTTTGGATACTGCTCGTCGAATCAGCAGTCTCCACGCCTACAAACTGGCCAGCCTGGCTCACCACCCAGAGACTCACTGCCACGAGGAGTGGAACCAAGACAATCTTTGCTGCCACATTCATCCATCCCCCACGGGCTTTACCGAGCGCGAACGGCAAAGTCACCGCGACCGCTAACATCGCTGCAATGTGAGGGCGAACCACCAGCACTCCGGCGATACCAAGAGCGCAAGTGACAATCGAAAGCGTCCCGAGTCGTTGGGAGACCCTTGCGAACCCATACGCTGTAAGTCCGATAAAGAGTTGCGCTAATGCGTCCTTGCCAATCGCGCTCGACCAGAACAGATTGGAAGGCAACAGCAATGCTAACGTGCCATACAGCATAGGGTCGCCGGCCGGAAAAGCCGTCGAGAAGGCACGATAAAAGAAGTAGCCGCCCCATAAGGCCGCCAGAGAGAACAGCACAAACAGTCCGGGTAGCGTATTCCCGGTCGCCAGCATAACGAAGCCGCAGATGTTGTTGATGAGATTCGTGCTCCAGAACGGTGGCTGGAACGCACTCCAGCCCACGGCGGAAAAATCTTGCGCCCTCTGCATGCCTACTGTCCAGTAGTGAAACGCATCAACCGAGTAATCGTATACAAAAGCTCCGAGCCAAATGTACAGGCTGGCTGCCACTAATCGCGCTAAGATCCCGGTTCCCAATAACTGTTTGAGGTGAGGCTTACCTCGCCACTGGGACATGAACCCTATAACGCAAGTGACGACAATCAGCGGGACGAAAATCAGGGAAGGCGCATGGGTGTCCTGCACTGCGGAAAAGAACAGCAGCCAAACCCATATAGGCGAAGAGAGTATACAACCCAAAACCACGAGTCGCGCTGCCAACATGTAGCGCCTGCGGGCGGCACTCTCGAACGGCTTAATGTCATATCGCAGGGTGGGCAAAAGACTCATCTACGATTTTCGCGATTAGGCGATGCAGCCGGACTAGCCGGGGTTAGTGTAGCATGGCAAGGAGTTCGACAGCTCACGTTCGCCCCAGTTGCCATCGATGTAACTCTCAACGAGAGCCGTTCTTAGCATGCGTGTTCTGCAGGTTATCGATTCCCTTCTCATCGGGGGAGCCGAAGTGTTGGTACGCGACATGGCGCCAAGATTTCTCGCGCGCGGTCTCGATTGCGACGTGGTTGTTCTATCGCGAAGTTCCAACGACCTTGAAAGGTCATTGCAGTTCGCCGGAGTGAAGCTTCTCGATACCGGGCCAATTGGCCTGTACTCGCCTCGCCAGATCCGCGCATTGGCTAGCGCCATGCGAGGATACGACGTGGTTCACGTTCATCTCTTTCCTGCGCAACTATGGGCGGTGCTAGCCGCGAGACTGCAACGTGTTCCGGCCCTGGTAACAACGGAGCACAACACCTGGAATGCCCGCCGGCGGTGGTGGCTTCGTCCTCTTGATGCTTGGATGTATCCGCGATATGGGCGAATTGCCTGCAACAGCGAAGCCACGGCCAAATCATTGGCTCGTTGGTGTCCGCACGTCAAAGGGCAATTACGAGTGGTCTCCAACGGCATCGTGCTCGATACTTTTGCAAATTCCGGGGCAGCGGACCTCTCCGGCATCGGGGAGGGAAGGATCAGGGCCGCTTTCGTGGGGCGCTTTGAGCCTCAGAAAGATCACGCGACGCTTCTGCGGGCACTAAAACTAGCCCCTCGCATTCACCTATTCCTGTTGGGTGACGGCCCGCTACGCGAACAGCTTGAGCAACAATCCCGCGATCTCGGGATTTCCGATCGCATCACCTTCATGGGCTTTCGCAGCGATGTTCCCCAGGTTCTGAAAGCCTGTGACTTTTACGTTCATTCCACCACCTCTGACGGGTTCGGCATCGCCGCCTGCGAGGCGATGGCCGCTGGGCTACCGGTTATCGCCAGCGATGTTCCCGGTCTTGCACAGGTGGTGCAGGGTGCGGGCATTCTAGTTTCCGTTGGCGATCACGAATCTTTGGCGCGCGAGATGAACGGCGTGGCAGGATCGCTCGAGAAAAGACAGCAGATGTCGCAGGCCAGCCGGCGCCGAGCGCGCGATTTTAGCATCGAACGAACCGTGGACGGCTATGTCGCAATGTACGAGTCGGTACTGCACCAGGCGCCGCGTCAGAAGGTGGGAGTGTGAATAACGCCGATCGTGCCGTCATCGAAGCGTTCGGGCAGGAGTGGAGCAAGTTCGACTACAGCCACGGGGATTTGGCCGAGTTGCGGACCATTTTCGAGCTCTATTTCGGCATCTTCCCTTGGGAGATGCTTCCGCCTGACGCCGTCGGCTTCGACCTGGGCTGCGGCAGCGGCCGTTGGGCTTACTTCGTCGCTCCCCGCGTCGGCAAGCTGTATTGCATTGACGCCAGTCCCACGGCCCTAGAGGTCGCGCGCGGAAAGCTTGCTCGCTACGATAACTGTGAGTTCCATTGCGCTCCCGTCCATGCCATTCCCTTGCCCGACAACTCCGCCGACTTTGCCTATTCGCTCGGCGTGTTGCACCATGTTCCCGATACTCAGCGCGGCATCGACGCGTGCGTGCGCAAGCTAAAGCCCGGCGCTCCCTTTCTCTTGTACCTCTATTACGCTTTCGATAACCGGCCATGGTGGTTCCGTGCTATCTGGCGGGTGTCCGATGGTGTGCGGCGAGTAATTAGTCACTTCCCTTTCCCCTTCAAGTCTCGTCTGTGCGATGGAATTGCTCTCCTCGTTTACTGGCCTCTGGCGCGCATCGCGAAGCTAACCGCTCGACTCGGCTTGCCCGTCGATCATCTGCCCCTTGCGGCCTACCGTGAACGCACCTTGTATGTAATACGTAGCGATGCTCTCGACCGCTTCGGCACCCGTCTGGAACAACGTTTCACCCGCATTCAAATTGCCGAGATGATGCACAACTCCGGCCTGCGGGGCATACGCTTTAGCGACAGTCCTTGCTGGTGCGCAGTGGGTTACAAACGCTAGCGCGGGTGGGGCATCATAGATTTCTCTTGATTTCGCAGTCGGAAGGAAATACCATCGGGACCTACTAGTATTACGGTAGGCCGAAGGGAGATAAGACAGAATGGCAACTTTGAAAAACCACGTCCATGCAATACCCCTGTTTTGGGGTGAAATCCGATACCGAAGGGCGACTGGATCGACATGGAGTTCGTGCTGCGAGAGATCGAGAAGGAATTCCGAGGCGAAGTTCTAGCCATTGGGCTCGAAACTATGGCGAACGCACACCAAAGCATTGCCGAGGGTGCGAGAAAGGTTGCGAACATCATTCGGGGCGCCGGGCAGCAACGACGTGGATAACATTCTTCCCGGCATACTGAGCGCGTCGTCCCTCGACCCGCCACTCAGGCATCGCGCAACTGCGGACATAGCCCTCATCGGCTATCAGGATCAAGGCAATCTCGGGACGGGATATTTGTCCGCCGTGCTTCAGCAACGGGGACATACCGTCCAAATGATGGATGTTCGCGATGGACCAGAAAAGATTGTAGAGCGGCTCGTCTCGCGGCAGCCTCTCGTGGTTGGCTTTTCGCTGATTTTCAGGTGTTTTGCCGCGGTTTAGAAAAGTTGCTAGCCGGTTGCGCACGTCGCACTTTACCGTCGGCGGCCATTTCCCCGGCCTCTGCGACGATGAGGTGCTAAGGCAATTTCCTGAATTGGACAGCGTCGTGCGATACGAAGGTGAGCACATCATCGTTGACCTGGTTGACCCCTCCTGACCAAAAGAGATTGGCGCGAAACGCCTGGGCTGGCCTTCCTCAACAACGGTCAAGTGGCGGAGAGTGAACCCCAGTCTCTCGTGCAGGATCTTGATTCGCTGCCTTACCCATACCGGCCATTTGAGCCTCAGCTGATGGGCGGTTTCCCAACATTCCCGCTGCTGGCGAGCCGCGGCTGCGCGCGCCGCTGTTCGTTCTGCTCCATCCACACCTTCTATCAAAGTGCGCCGAAAAAAGTTGTTCGTGTACGCAAGCCGGTGAAGGTCGTGGAAGAGATGCTGTACCTGCTCCAGCATCACGGCGTTCGCGTGATCCTTTTCCAGGATGACGATTTTCCCCTTTGGGACCCTGCTGGTCGGCGCTGGGCGGACGAGTTGGTGGGGCGCATCTATGACGCTGGGCTGGTCGATCGCATGATCTGGAAGATCAGTTGCCGCGCTGAATATGTAGAATACGATCTCTTCCGCAAGCTGCGCGACGCCGGTCTCTTTCTTGTGTACATGTGCCTCGAGTCCGGCACTGAACAGGGACTCAAGGTGCTGAACAAAGAGATGAGCGTAGCAGAGAACGTGGCGGCGGTTCGAACTTTGAAAGAGCTCGAACTCAACGTTTCCTACGATTTTATGCTCTTTGATCCGTCCAGTACCTTCGAATCGGTCCGGGAGAATGTACTGTTCTTGAAGAACATTACCGGCGACGGGCGCGCCGCGGCGCTATTCTCCCGAATGCTGCCATACGGAGGCACTCCCATCCGTGACGCTCTAAAGAAGGAGGGCCGGCTGCGTGGGGACCTGACGCGGCCCGACTACGACTTTCTGGACCTGCGTTTGAACGAGTTCCACCGGCTACTGACACCCACCGTCCGCCCATGGATTCATAGAAATGGCCTAAATTACCTGTTGGATTGCGCGTGGGATGAATTTACGACCGTCACCCGGCTCGTGCGAGTTTGGAAGGTGCCGAGGAATATCGGAGGGCGCTGCAATCGTTGACGAAGGAAAGCAAAGAGCGCTTGTTTCAGCATGTCGAGGAATGCCTGGACGGCTTTGAACAGGGGGACCGTTCGAAGCTGGTTGTCGGGCCGGCGCGGGCTTACTGTGATTCCGGCAGCAAACAGCTTCTCGCGCTTCGAAATAACTTTATCGCAAGCATGTGCAGCGCTTGGTTGACGAGGTCAGCGCCGACTGCAAGAGCGGTCCCGTATTGATTCCGCAGATTCACTAAGCACTTTTGTTAACGGGCGGCGCCCTCTGATGCAGCTTTGGTCCGCAATCGCTCTATCGGGCAGTTCGTGTCGCATCAGCCCGTCGATATTTGTGATGCAAGCCAGCGAGACTCGCTTTAGTATCACAGTCGCGGCCCGCGATAGTCGATCAGCTTGCTTGTGAACCGGCACAGTCTGCCCCATACCGTCGGGTTTCCGGAATTCGGTGATCCGTTACATTCAAATTCGCCTTAACCGCCCTTTCAATAATCTTGCGCGGTCCGCGGGACGCCACGACTGCAGATTAGAAATGAAACGCGCTAGGATAGTCCAATCCACTTGGACGTTAGTCGGCATGCGGCAGTAGCGCCGAATCACAAAGACGTACCTTCGAGCAGTCAGACAGACACACCAGATGAAATTATGCGCCGAGCATACCGCCAAATAAATGCCGCTCTTGCCCGCGATATTCTTGACCGTGTTCGCGCCGCCCCACCTGAATTTTTTGAACGCCTGATAGTCAATCTCCTTGTCAGCATGGGTTACGGCGGCGCACGCGCCGATAAAGCAGGCCGCACACTTGGACGGTCCGGTGACGATGGCGTTGACGGGGTAATTGACCAAGACGCCCTTGGCCTCGACAGGGTTTATATCCAAGCGAAGCGATACGCAGCGACAAATAATGTTGGCCCCGGTGCCATTCGTGATTTCTTCGGCAGCTTGGACCGCCATAAAGCAAGCAAAGGGTTGTTCGTTACAACATCTGCCTTTTCCCCATCAGCGAAGGAAACCGCCGATTTTCTCAGCAAACGCATCGTTCTAATAGACGGCGACCAACTCGCGGCCCTAATGATCCAACAGAATGTTGGGTGCAGGGATGAGGAAACGCTTTACATCAAAAAAATAGACGAAGATTTCTTTGAAGCTTGAAACGGTCATTCTCAAAAACGGTCCATTTTGAATGAAAAGCGCGATGCGTGGAAGTGGCCCGAGAATGAAACACCCCGGTGTCAGGGCGTTTTCAAGCGCGTCTTAAGGTTGGGCAGTGCCCATTTTCCGCGCCGTTCATTTCCGGCGCTTGGCGGAATGCTGGAAAAGTTTCGGCTACCAGAAAGATGATCCCTCCCGAAGCAGTGGCCGCCGAACAGGCATGAGGGAGTTTCAAAAGTTTGGTCAAAGCTAACCTCACTTTCATTCGTATGTTACCAGGCGACAAATGTCACTGGTTATGTTTCAAAACGCGAGTACGGGCGCAGAGTGCAAACGCTTCACAAAGGGTCTGGTTTGGGCAAGTAGCATTCGGTGACGTGCTCGGCTTGCTCCACTTCACAGCAGTCGGGACGTACGTACCTCAAAATTGGGAATCCTCTTACGCCTCCAAGCGACAGCTTGACACGTGATGGTAGGAGATCCGCCCACTCCGTCATGGTGTCCCCACTCCGTCATGGTTGCGCAAATCTGCAGACTTTGATACACTTCTTATCGTATTCCGATAAGAGGACGGCATGGAGCAAAAACGTACTGATCTTCTGCGTGGAACTCTTGACCTGCTGGTGCTGAAAGCATTGTCCTTGGAGCCTTTGCATGGAGTTGGAATCTCTCGACGTATCACGCAAGTCACGAAGGGAGCGTTCCAGGTCAGTTTCGGTTCGCTTTTTCCAGCACTACACCGCATGGAGGAAAGCGGCTGGGTGGAAGCCGAGTGGCGCTCCTCCGACAACAACCGCCGCGCAAAATATTACCGGTTGACCTCCGCTGGACGCGCTCAGCTCAAGGCTGAAGAGCGGCAATGGAACCAGGTGGTGAAAATCATGGCCGCGGCTGTTCAATCGACATGATTCCAGATTGGAGGCATCATGCCTAAGCGAATCCTAAGTTTATTTAGGAACCTCTTTCGGAAGGGAGCGATTGAGCAGGAACTGGATGAGGAACTTCGTTCATCGCTGGAAGCCCTGATGCAGGAGAAGATGAAGCAAGGGCTCTCGCAATCGGTGGCCCGACGAGAAGCGCTCATAGAACTCGGCGGCATCGAGCAAGTGAAGGAGCGGGTTCGCGCAGTACACGCTGGGCGCTTTGTGGAGGACCTCGCCAGGGACATCCGCCATAGTCTGCGCCAGTTGCGGCGTAATCCGGGCTTCACCGCCGTCGCCGCCCTGACGCTGGCACTTGGCATCGGGGGGACGACCGCCATTTTCAGCGTGGTGAACGGCGTTCTGCTCAAGCCTCTGCCCTATTCGCAACCCGGGAGACTCGTAGAAGTAGGACTCGACCTTCCAGGCATCAACCAGTTCAACTGGCCTTTATCTCCAGCGGAATACTTTGCCTTTCGCGAGCAGAGCCGCACTTTCCAGGACATCGGTCTCTACTATACGGGGTTCGGTGGCAACCTCTACTCGGCCAACGTCACGGGCCTTGGACGACCCGAACACGTGCCGGCTCTCGGCGTGACCGACGGGGTGCTGCCAATTCTGGAAGTCACACCTCTCTTCGGGCGCCTCTTCACGCGAGCAGACGATCAGCCGGGCAGCTCGGACGTAGTGATGATCACCTATGGCTACTGGCGCAGCAAGTTCGGCGGCGACCGTTCAGTGATTGGGAAGACAATCGACATCGATTCTAAGCCCAGCACGATCATCGGCGTGCTACCGCAACGCTTTCGCTTCCTGGACATGACCAATCTGGGCATACTCCTGCCTCTCAGGCCCCGAACGCAGCGAGGCTATAACTACTTTGCGGTTGCACGGCTCAAGCCGGGGGTGACGCCGGCCGAAGCCAATGCAGACGTGGCTCGCATGATACCAATCCAACTGGAGCGTTTTCCCGAGGCGGCCAAGTTCTTCAAGGAGGCGCGGATAGTGCCGAATCTGCAGCCGCTCAAGCAATATGTCATAGGCGATGTAGGCAAGGTCCTGTGGATTTTGATGGGTGGGATAGGCCTGGTGCTGCTGATCGCTTGCGCAAACGTGGCCAACCTTCTTTCGGTCAGAGTTGAAGGGCGACAACAGGAGTTGGCTATTCGAGCGGCTTTGGGCGGCAGCCGCGGACGTATCGCTGGCGGTTTGTTGATTGAAAGCCTCGTGCTGGCGCTGATTGGCGGTGCGCTCGGCTTGCTGTTTGCTTATGGTAGCTTGCGGGTTCTGATCGCTTTGGCACCGAGCGATTTGCCCCGGCTTAGTGATATCGGCATCGACAGGCTCGTCTTGCTCTTTACGCTAGGCGTCACGATGGTGGCAGGTCTCTTGTTCGGCTCGATGCTGCCTCTCAGATATGCAGGTGTTCGCGCGGGGACTGGATTGCGTGAAACGGGCCGCTCCGTCAGCGCCAGCCGGGAGCGGCATCGGGCGCGTAGCGCGCTTGTGGTTATCCAGGTAGGTCTGGCTCTTGTTTTGCTCGTGAGCTCGGGCCTCATGATCCGTACCTTTCAGGCCTTGATACAAGTTCAGCCCGGATTCACAGCGCCAGCCGAAGTCGAAACATTCCACGTCCATTTTCCTCCGGAAATGATCAAGAATCCCGAGCGGCTGGTCCGCATGGATCAGGCGATTCTCGACAATATCGAAGCGATTCCTGGCGTCTCTTCTGCCGATTTTAGTGGGGCCGTTCCCATGGATGCAGGCGCCGAGAGCGATCCGGTGCTCGTAAAGGATCACATGCTTCAGGGGCAGCTCCCGCCGGCTCGCAGGTGCTTTTGGGTTTCGCCAAGCTTTTTCAGGACGATGGGCATCTCCATTGTGGCCGGCCGCGACTTAACCTGGAACGACATATTGAACAAGCGCCCCGTGGCTCTCGTGTCGGAGAATCTCGCACGTGAGTATTGGCGTAATCCGTCGGATGCACTTGGGAAACAGATTGGCGGAAGCCCCAAGGACTGGCGGCAGATTGTGGGCGTCGTGGGAAATGTCCATGATGACGGGATCAGCCAGAAGGCTCCGGCGACGGTTTATTGGCCGATAACGGACGCCGATGTTTTTCTGGGCAGTCCGGCCTTCGCTATTCGAAGCGGACGCGCGGGGACGCAGAGCTTGATGAACGGGGTCCAGCGAGCAGTATGGTCCGTAGACCGGGATCTTCCGCTGTACCAGGTTCACACGCTGGACTATTACTACAGCAAGTCGATGGCGCGCACTTCGTTCACACTGGCGATGCTGGCATTGGCGGGCGGTATGGCGCTGTTACTCGGCATCGTCGGCCTCTATGGCGTTATCGCCTATTCGGTTTCCCAACGCACTCACGAGATCGGCATTCGCATGGCCCTGGGAGCACAGAAGCGCGACGTACTTAAACTTGTCGTGAGCGGAGGCATGAGTTCGACGATGATTGGTGTGGGCGTCGGAGTTGCAGGCGCCGTAGCTCTGACCCGCTTCTTATCGAGTTTGCTCTACGGTGTCAAGCCCACCGACCCGCTGACATTCGCCGTCGTCTCTTTTGTCCTGACCGGGATCGCGCTGCTCGCCTGCTACATTCCGGCACGCCGCGCGACGAAGGCGGACCCCATTGTGGCCCTGAGATATGAGTAGGGGTTCGCAAGGCAAATTTAGCCGGGCTCTGCTGATTATGGATTCAGACGCGGGGTAAAAACCAAGAAGCGAATATTGAATTGCCAAAACCCTGGATGCTGTTGTAAAACTCGTCTTTGATTGGGATCGCGCTTCAAAGCGGGTTCAGAAATGTCTACTCCGCGGTCCGCAATCGCTCATAACGCGTCCAATCGCGGCATTTTTTCCGGGCAGAGTCGGGTACCGGCGCGGCAAGCGGAGTTTTTCAACAGCATCGGTCCTTTGTGCAACAGCCCACCGGACGGAGAGCGCAGCCCACTAACAGGCCCCTACTCGGCACCCCCACCAGCGCCCGCCCGAGCGGAATGATACCATTTCAGAACCCCACATTTTGAAAGAAGACTGAAAAGGAGAAGGAATAAATGTCGCACATCTCGGAGCAACAACCGGCAAAGGTTATTGAGGAGGAAATTCAGCAAGCGGACGCGGCAATTAAAGCAAAGGCGGCCGAAGTGGGGCTGGGCCCTCCCAAAAGCGGCGATCGAGGCGTCATCCGCGTCGGAGGCGACGGCCGAGGTTACCTCGGTGAGTTCGAGGGTGGAAACGTTTACTGGACACTAACGGCTGCGGCCCATGCAGTCAGAGGACCAATCCTCGTCAAGTACATCTCTCTTGGGGCCGAAAAATCGTGTCTTGGGTATCCCACAAGCGACGAACTCAGCCGTAGCGGCGGCATTAGCTACAACATATTTGAGAATGGCGAAATTGATTGGGAAAACGACTCGGGGCCGACGGGGTTCACCGTCCCTAAGATCTCAGTGCAATCCAAGTCGAATGAGTTGGGCGCCGACCTTCACATAACGGGCTGTGGGTTCACTCCGGGCGGCTTAGTCGTGTTTCAGGTCGCGGACCTTCCCGGCGCGGCCGGCCCGGTAACCGTGGGAACAGAGGTTACCGCTCAGTCGAACACCACAATCGATGCAAAGTGGGGCGGCAAATTGTGGCATACTCCGGGAACAGCAAGTTTTCAGGCTATCGACCAAGCGACGGGGCTCGTTGCCTCCTATCCGATTGACGCGTTGTACTAGCGCGCTACTCCTGCGGACGGACGTATCAAGAACCTATAGCGGCCCGCCCGCACAAGCCCGGGTGGGTTCTGATGTTGCTGGAACCGCACTAAGAGCGGCTTTTCCAGGAAAACATTCGACAAAATATATCATTCTGTCGATACACCGCGCGGTCCGGAAAAGGGCCTTTACGCAACAGACTTGGGGATGTCACTTTTCCCCTCTTTGTTTTCCTCTGTGCCTCAACAGCGGTACACATTTAAAGCTCAATCGCATGAGAACAAGGAAATTCTTTTCAGATAGGCTTGCGTCCTCACGAAGGATGAATGCGCCGACGACAGAAAACATCAGTATTCCTGCTATAAGCGCAAGAGGAAACACGTAAACGGGGACCAATCGCGCGGCGGTAAGTATTGCTCCAAAAACCACAATAAACAGAATGAGAAAAAAGGCAGCGGCAACTAATGGGAACTGCTTTCGGCTAGCCCGTGTTGCTGGAGCCTTTGCGAACAGAGCTTGAGCTACCGCCTCAACTTCGCCGGCATTCACACCGTGAACACTAATATGAGGGGTTCCGTCCTGTACAAATCGGAGAACTGCTCCACAAGTTGGGCAAAATTTCCGATCATCCGATTCAACCGAGCATCCACATCCGGGGCAAAAGCGTCGCTTCACGCTTCTGGCCGATTGTCCTTTATGAGGCGGGCCCTCGGCCATCCCGCTAGTGTAACGAAAAAGGCATATCTCGAAGCGGGGCGTCTGTTCGCAATGGGTGAGTTTTGACGCAAGCACGGAAGCCAATAAAACCGGGCGTTCCCGTTTTGCAAATGTCGGTGTCAGAACCCCTGCGCTGCCTCCGCGCCGTCCTTAACTCTCGACAAAAATGGATTATTTTGTCGATAGTTGAAAGACCCCCCCGTTTATGCGGGTTTCCGGAACATCGACGAACGACGAATATCGACAAAACAGGTGAAGCCGAATAACGCCGTGAGCGATTAGGGCGCAGCGATCGCGGGCAATTTCCCCATCGTCCTCACCTCAGGCACTCGGGTTTCGGGCCAGACGGGCTTTGATTGCCAATTTTGTAAACTGCCGTTCAGCTTCAAACCAATCCTTCTCGGATTCACCTTCCGGGCAACCCCGCTGTTGCCAGAGGGAATAGGCCAGTTGTGCGATATTCTCGGGGTCCAGGGTTGGGCAAGCTGGACTGCGGCGGCGCGATTTCCGTGTAGTTTTGTCAAGGTCTCGTTGAACTGAACCAGGCGTCGCAATCACGTATGTACTCACATTTCCTCTTCAGTTAAGCTCCTACTGCGCGATACCGCTCCCGTTCGCCTGAGCTTTGCCGAGCTAAGGTCTTCTTGTGACCCGGCGCGAGTGGTGCAGAGGCCAGTTCGTGCTCGCATTGACAGTAGTCGCGTTCGAATCCGTGCGCGTCAGCTTGCTCGCAGTAATCACTGCAATACGAGCTCTCTTGTTCGGTAGTGCAGTGGCAGGGAAGATATAGGCACTTGGTTCGCCTCAGCATAGGCCCCACCTCCTGGGGTCCTCCCTAGTTGAATAGACAGATGCACCGGCCGACCGTTACCAAAATTCCAGCAATTTACATGAAAAATGCCGTTCTTTTTTTTAAACCAATGAACATTCTTCCTAGACTGGAACGTGAGCATCCGCCTATTTGCGTTGGCAGTATCCCTGGGGGAGAGGAGAAGCTGCAACACATCGCACGCCCGGGCACGCTGGTTCAGATGCCGAAGCGCAGCCGATCCTCCGGTACGGTGCCGCGCTCGTGTCAGGGGGAGTATCGACCCGATGGGCTTCAAACGGTAGTAGAATCTCGGTATACCTCGTGAAAATCTGGATTGCCTTCGTCGGCATCCTGGCGGCCCTGTTACTCGCCGTCTTGATTGAACTCGCTGCTGAGGATCAGACGAGTTGACGCCCACTGTAGCCGATTAATCGCACTAGTCTTAGGACTGCCGTTCTTATCTTCTTCCCTCTGGCTCTCTCAAGATCAGCCGTTTGCTTTCGGCTGCTTTGATCGCCTTCGCTGAGCCGCAATGGAGAGTTAGACCGGGCCGCCCCCGTTCCCTTATTGCCAGCGTCCGGGCGCAAGCTGAATGTCGCCGAACCACTTGGGCAGATGCGTCGCGAGCAATTTGTCAATCTGCGGAGCGGCGGGCACGGTAAAGGGAGCGCGCCGGGGTTGAATGCGATCGTTCTCCCAATATTTCGACCATTCTTGCGTGGTCTCGATGAACTCAGCCGCAAAGCCCGCGGCGTCCGGAAATCCTTTTTCGATCTGCAGGCACCCGGTAAGGCAGATATCGACATAAGATTGCACGATGGGAAAGTCGGGCGTGGGAACACTCTTCTCCCGCTCGCCTTCCGCGAACTTGTTGAGGTAGATGTAAATCTCACCTTTCGGCACGGTGCCGCCCGAGAGAATCTCCAGATGGCTTGCTATGTCCTCTCTCGTATAGCCGCTTTCGCGCTCATCGGTGTCGTCCAACTCCTCTTTGTTTACCGAATAAATAACTCCGTTGATCGAGCTCGATTTCTCCGGGATCGCTCCGACAAAGGTCGTGGAAAAACCAATGGCGCCGGTTCGAGCCCACCACCCGCGCGCATACCCGCTAGCCCGGGCCGGCAATACATATAGAGCCGAGGGTGTCGACCTCAGTCGCGATGCCTGTTCGATCAACGAGCCGTATCCAAAGATATAGGGCAAATTCCCTCCTTCTTCCGTCGCACCGAAGACTTATCGCGTCCACACGTTCATTAAGTTAGGTTGAAGCCCCGGAGCATGCATCTCCATTGTGAGTAGGGATGCAGGATTGTGCCCTGAGGGGCTTCGCGCAGGAACACAGTACGTCTAAGGGGATTGGGTCTGCGCTTGGATGCACGGTTGTGCTTCGCTGCTGTTGGTCGGTCTTCGGCGGGCTGGCAGCGTGAAATAAAACGTAGCACCCCGGCCGGCACCCTCCGACTCTACCCAAATTCGGCCTCCGTGCCGCTCTACCACGGTCCGGCACAGGGCCAGGCCCAGTCCGGTACCCGGTATCTCTTTACCGTGCAGGCGCTTCAGTGGTTTGAAAATCTCTCCTTGCAAATGCCGCGGAATGCCCTGGCCGTTGTCCTTCACGGCAAACTGCCACTCACCGTGCGCCAGCTCGCCCGAAATCTCAATCACCGGAGGTTCCTCAGCGCGATGATAGTTGATGGCGTTCGCCACTAGATTTTGGAGCAACAGGGTTAGCTGTACGCGGTCCGCTTCAATCGTCGGCAGTGGACCGGAGAGGATTTGTGCGTCGGCTTCGGTGATTAGCCCGGCCAACGTAGATCGCACATCGTCAACCGCTGCCCCCACCGGCACCGCTTCGCGGCTTATCTCAGCATTTCCTGCGTGCGCGTAAGCCAGCAGCGCCTCAATCAGATGGTGCATTCCGTCAGCCGCTTGCACGACCATATCAAGCATCTGAGCCTCGGAATCGCCGATCTTACCCCTGCTGCCGCGAGCCACGAGTTCCGTCAGGCACTGGACGGTGCGGACCGGTGCTTGCAGATCGTGCGAGACGGCATAAGAGAAGCGACTCAACTCATCATTCGAGCGCTTCAGCTCGCAGATCAGCTCTTCACGTTCCAAGAGCGCATCGCCCAAAACTTGCAATAACTCGCCATGCACAATCAACCGGCTTTGCGGCACAGGCGGCTGCTTACGTGCTACAGACCAAAGCGCATCAAAAGCGATTCCAGCCTCCCGCGCCAGCGCCTGAATCTCAGATGATTGAGAAAAATCGCGGAAAACGTAGCCTCCGACTGCCGCACCTATAACGTTGCCCTCCAGCACAAGCGAGATGCCGACTGCAGCCAGACCACGAACCTGCGACACCACAACCGCGGGCCTGTCACGGGTCTGCGCCAGACAGCGCCGGACACACTCGGCGAAGATTCCGGGATCGTAGCCGTTCTCATCGAACAACTCGAATAAAGGAGTGGGATGAATGGGGCCGAGGACGGGCCGCCCGCCGGCGTCGTAAAGGTTGACGGTCAGGCCGGTGGCGGTCGCATACTTCTCTAACGCTGTTTGCCAAACGCCGGAGCGGAAGGGTAGCTCATTTGATGGTTTCATCGTTAGGGCCTGGCGCGATTTGGAACTGCCGCTGTAAGC
>JAFATG010000129.1 GCA_019244055.1 Acidobacteriaceae bacterium
GCGTTGTTCGAGCATCACCAATCCCATCTCATCGCATAGTTCAGGCAGCGCTTCCTGCATTTCCCCGGAAGTGCGGGAGAGAGCCTGATCCAGGCTTAATCCCGCTTCGATACAAACTACCATGAGGTCGAGAAAATCTGGCAGCCCTAGCCGGATCTCGGTCTGGCGAGTTTTGATCCGGCGCCCGAGCCAGAAATCCGGCGCCAGATAGCCCAACCCCAGCGCCAGGGCGTAGGCCATAAACGGACTGAAGTAGTGAGTCACTCCACTGACGGAAACCAGAACACACAAGGCCAGCGGTACCAATACCTTTGAACCGTAAAAAATCCGTACGTGAGCATCCTCGCGGAACCCCGCTCGAATGAGGCGCTTCTGGATAACGGAGACCTCCTGCGGGCTCTTCGGAAGAACCTTATCGAACGGCTGAACGACGGCCTTGAGGGAGGTGCTTGCGCTTTTCGCCTTCAGCCAGCCCCACCAACTCTCCCGTTCTCCGTGCGGGGCAACTGCCGTCGACAGCCGCTGTATCATCGCGGCGCGATAGAAAATCAAAAGCCCGGCGCTGCCGATCAACAGGAAGATCGCGATGAACGCAAAAAGAGCAAGTCCCATAAATCCCTCAAACCCGGATATTCACAATCTTCCGGATGATTAAACCTCCGATCAGAATCATGACGATGCCGGTGTAGATCATCTTTATACCCGCAGGTCTCGTCCAGAGCAGGCTGATGACGTCCGGCCTGACGATATAAAGCAATGCCGCCAGCGTGACCGGCATAAAGGTAAGCACCCATCCTGTCAGCCGTCCTTGCGCGGTTTTAGTTCGTATCTCCTGCTTCAGCCGGAATCGCTCCCGAATCATCTGGGCGCATTTGTCAAGAACCTCCGCCAGATTTCCTCCGGTTTCCTTCTGAATCAGAACTGCGGTCGTGACCATCTTGATATCCTGAATCGGCACTCGCACCGCCAGGTTGTCCAGCGCGGTCCGCAACTCCAGGCCATAGTTCTGCTCATCGAAGGTGATGCGAAATTCCGGGCCGACCGGGTCCTGCGCCTCGCGTGCTGCCAGCCCCAATACCGAAACCAGGCTGTTCCCGCCGCGCAGCCCACTCACCATCAGATCGAGCGCCGCCGGCAGCCCCTCCTCAAATTTCCGAAATCGTTTCGTGCGCTTCCAATACACATATCCGAATGGAACGGAAGCCGGAACTAACGCTAAGAGGAGCGAAAAGAAAAATGCTCCTGTTTTCATATAAACGAGGTATGCAGCGAAGACCCAGGTCGAAAACGAAACCAATATCAGACCACCCGGCGTCCACCTCACGTTCGCCTGGTACAGGAGCCGCCGCAATTTCGGCGCGACCTCGAGCCGCAGCAGAACCCGGTTCAGAAGCGGGATCGAGCTGAACAGCTCCTGCTTCCTGAGATCGACCTGCTCGTCTTTCTTTTTTCCTTCGGCAACCAGCAAGGCATCCAGGCGAGCCAAAGTTTGTTTCACCCGTTCGGATGCACCCGTTCCGGTTGCAGTAATCAGCAGAGCAGAAACCAAGAACACCGCCAGGAAAACGATCGCCGCAAGCAGCATGTGTTTATCCTCCCACTGCGCCTAACTAACTCCCAAGGAAGTTTCAAACAAGCTGCCTGGCAGGAGGATACCCGATACCCGCAAGCGCTCCAGAAACTTCGGCCGGATGCCGGTTGGGCGGAACTCTCCGATCACATTCCCGTTCGGTCCGATACCTTTCTTTACAAACGTGAAAATATCATGCATGCTGATCACGTTTTCATCCATGCCCGTGATTTCGGAGATGTTCATTACTTTCCTGCTCCCATCGCTTAGCCGCGCGCATTGGACCACAATGGTGAGCGCCGAGGCGATCTGGTGGCGCACGGTTCGCTCCGGCAGGCCTATATTGCCCATGGCCACCATCGACTCCAGCCTCGACAGAGCATCGCGCGTCGTGTTGGCGTGAATGGTGGTCATCGAGCCCTCGTGCCCGGTATTCATGGCTTGCAGCATGTCGAATGCTTCGTCGCCGCGCACCTCGCCGATGATGATTCGGTCCGGCCGCATGCGGAGACTATTGATCAAGAGCTGGCGCTGCCGGATGGCTCCCTGCCCTTCCACATTCGGCGGCCTGGTCTCGAGCCGGACCACATTCTCCTGCGCGAGCTGCAGCTCGGCCGCATCTTCAATGCTAACGAGCCGCTCGTTCTCCGGGATATAGTGCGAAAGCAAATTCAGAAACGTGGTCTTGCCGGCCCCGGTGCCGCCCGAGATCAGAATGCTGATGCGCGCGCGAACGGCCGCGGCCAAAACCTGCAACATCTCGGTCGAAACGGTCTTCAGGTTGATCAATGCGTCCGCTGAAAGAGGGCCAGTTCCAAATCGCCGGATAGACAAAGCAGGCCCGTCCAGCGCGAGCGGCGGAATGATCGCGTTGACGCGCGAGCCGTCCGGAAGGCGGGCGTCCACCATCGGCGAGGATTCATCGACTCTTCGGCCGACTTTCGAGACGATCCGGTCGATGATCTGCAGGATGTGGCGATCGTCGCGAAATGCCACATCGGTCTTTTGCAGTATGCCCCCCCGTTCAATGTAGACCAGGTCCTTGTTATTGACCAGAATGTCCGAGACCTTTGGATCGCGGAGCAGCCCCTCCAGCGGACCCAATCCGAACACTTCGTCCAGCAGATCCGACTGGATCCTCTCCTTTTCGGCCGCGCTCAGCGGCATCTTGCCCTCGACAATAATGCTCTGCACCAGGCTGGCGACCGCCTGTTTCGCTTTGCTGCTTTGTATCGTCGAGAGCTTCTCGAGGTCCAGCTTCGAAATCAGCGTCCGATGAACATCTGCCTTGAACTGCTCAAAATTCATCTTTTCCATTTGATTTCCCTCCGCAGTACTGCTCCGGACAAATCTTTCTTCACTTAAATAACCCGAATTTCTTTCTTTTTTCTGCAGCCGCGCTCTGGCCGGATGCCGCCCTCGCCATCTCGGCGAACGCGCGCGCGATCTGGCTCTTCTCGGAAACCAGGGGCACTCCCAAGTTCTGCGCTTTTCGCGCCGCCGCATAGTCGTTCGGAATCTTCCACTTTGCCGGCCGGGTCAAAGCTTTGGTTATGGCCGCGTCGTCGATCTCCATATCCCGCTGCACGTATCGGTTCAGAACGACTTCGAGCTTGTCGCTGCCGCTGCGGTTGAAGTACCGCGAAATAAAGCGGTTGGAGTTCCGTAAATCTGCCACGGCAACCTGGGAGACCAGGTAGACCGTGCTCGCCGCCTCGAAAAGCGCCTCGTACATCTCTATCGAATGCGAACCGGCATCGACTACCACATGCTCAAAATCCTCCCGCACCACTCGCAGCAATTTCTCCATGCCGTTCTTCGGGGGCTGAAGCGAGGGAATGGTATCCGGCGCTCCCAGCACCGCCAGACCGGAAGCATGCTTGCTCATCAGAACAGAAAGGAAATCGGAATCCAGCCGGTTCGGGTTCTCCAGGGCATCCAAAACGTTGAACTTGGTCGGAAGGCCTAAGCTCAGCGCCGCATCCCCAAGCTGCACATCGAGATCTAACAGCGCGGCCTTTCGACCGCATTGCTGCGCCAGAGCCACCGCGAAGTTCGCCGCCACCGTGGTCACTCCCGAGCCGCCCTTGGCGCCTACAAAGACCAGCAGTTTCCCTGTCGCTCTTCGATGCCGGCGCACTTCCTCGCGCCGCACGGAGGCCCGGACCAGCGCCTCGGCTGCGGCAGTTGGCAGCACCGGCTCGGTCAGAAATTCGCGCGCCCCGGCTCGCATGCACCGCACCAGCAATTCGGCATCGGCGCGTGCCGAATACACCATCACTGTGGCGGAGCTGTGCTGCCCGCAGAGGCTTTCGACCACATCCAGAGCCTGCTCCGGATTCGGATCGAGATCCACCATCACCACGTCATAATCGGCTTCAATAATGCCAGTGAGATCATCCAGATCCGGATAAGCCTCGATCTCCCGCGCGATCCGGGCCTGCGGACCGGCCAGCGCTCTCGCAACCGCCCGGCGCCGCTGCTCGTCTGGCCCGATCAGGACCAGCGACAGCGCGCTCATACTCAGCGACTCAGTATCGCGCATGAACGTTGACATCACCTTGGCCTCGCTTTTCCTCGCTTTGGGCCCGCTGGCGACATAGTCTTCAGCACTTCGTTGATCCCCGATTCGCATTTGTTCCTCATGGCAGCGCAAAAAAGGAAAGGATCGCCCCGATCGCGATCGCGGGCGCATAGGGCATCTTTCGTGTAGACGGATTCCCTAAAACGAGGGTGGGATGCGGCCGGAACCCGCGCTTCCGGAATCCGAAAATCAGATCGCTCGTGCCGCTCAGCGACTCCTTTAAGAATCCACCGTACCAAGCCCAAGCGAACGCCATAACGCCGCCCGCCAGGCCCATCAAGGCCAGGGCCAGCAGTAATTGGCTCGGCCCGATCCATGCTCCGATCGCAGCGCATAACTTCACATCCCCCATTCCCATTCCTCCGAGCCAATAAAACACCCCCAACAGGAGCGCCGCCAGCAGCACTCCCTCCAAGCTGTGTTCAACCCCGCTCCAGCCGCCCGTTACTCCAGAAACTATGATTCCGGCCAACAGAAAGGGAACCACCAGCCAGTTCGGGATGCGTCGGCTCTGGATGTCAAATAGGGCCGCGAGGATCACGGCAAAAATTGTAGGCCACCAGGCTAGAGAGTGCATAAGAATGCGTTCACCGGGAAAAGCCAGCACCGGATTCGCTTAATACTGGCAATTCGGAAACCACTTGAATGAGGAAGGCAAAGTATAGCAGGCTCGCGTGTCGCCGGGAACGCTGGCGCAGCACTGTCAACGCCTGTATACACAGCTACGCCGGGCGTTACGTGCTGTATACGCAGATCGCGCTGCCCGCAGTTCTACGAATTTACTTATGGGCCAATGTTTCCACAACTTTTTAGATTTGGCTGGCCAATTGCCTGACCGCAGAGCGTGCCTTACCTCTGGGTAAGGACAAGACCTAGAGAATCAGGAGACAACTTGAATGCGAAACTCACTTTTAAAGCTCTATGTAAAGGCGCAATCACTGAAGAATGCGCTGAAGCAAGAGAATGGACAGGACTTGGTGGAATATGCTGCGGTCATCATGCTGGTCGTGCTTGCCCTCGGCACTGGCATGAGCACCCTGGCCTCGGGCATCAACAGCGCCATGGGCGGGCTCGGTGCAAAGATCAGCGCGTTCCTGAGCTAACCCCATTCGAAGGGAGCGGAGTGGCTAAAGGATTCCGCTCTCTTCGCTTTTACGGGAACGAATCCCAGTAAATATCCTTTCTGGAGCCGGACCATGCTGCTATCCGTTGTTATCCCCGTCTTCAATGAGGCCGAAACGCTGAGCATGACCCTCGCACGCCTGCGCGAGGCTCTGCGGCGCGTAACCTGGGAAATCATCTTTGTCGACGACGGCAGCACGGATGGCTCACTCGAAATCATCCGCCGGGCTGCTTTGCTCGATCCGCGGATCAAGGCACTCAGCTTCAGCCGCAATTTTGGCCATCAGGCCGCCATCACGGCCGGGCTTGATTTCGCCAACGGAGATGCAGTAGCGGTCATGGATGCCGATCTTCAGGACCCGCCCGAGCTTCTGCCGCGCATGCTCGAGTTGCTGCAGCAAGGCTATGACGTGGTCTCCCCTAAGCGCGTCTCGCGCGAAGGAGAAACAGTATTCAAGCGCTGCACCGCCGCGCTGTTCTATCGCGCTCTGGCCCGCATCGTAAACGGGAAGCTTTCTGTCGATGTCGGCGATTTTCGCCTGTTCAGCCGCCGCGCCGTGCTGGCGATCCGCAACTTTCGCGAGCGCCACCGTTTCATGCGCGGCCTAGTCGCCTGGCTTGGGCTGAAGGAAGCCATTCTCCCGTTCGAGAGGCAGCCGCGCGCGGCCGGCGAAACGAAATACTCGTTTTGGAAAATGCTGCAGTTCGCCTGGACGGCCGTGTCGTCGTTCTCCGCGCTGCCCTTGCGCCTCAGCATAGCGGCCGGCGCCATCCTGAGCTGCGGCGGGTTTCTGTATCTGCTGTGGGTGCTCTATTTGGCGATCTTCACCCATAAACTGGTCCCTGGGTGGGCCTCCATAGTGACGCTGCAGTGTATTTTCTCCGGCATGATTCTATTAGCGCTAGGCGCAATCGGCGACTATGTCGCGAGGATTTACGAGGAAAGTAAAGACCGTCCGCTTTATGTGGTAGCAAGCGCGGTAAACTGCCAGATACCGCGGAGCGAAATACGTTGCGCTTCGGTTCTACCCATCGCTGAGGACAACCCCATCCCCGCCGTCCGCGTTAGCGCCTGAGTGGCGTCGATGACCCGAGAATGCTGGCAACACAACACACCTCTGCGGGACCCTCGTTTCTAGGCATTGACCTCGGGCTCACGCTGATCACCGTTGCTCTCGCGCTCTGTTTCCCGCGGATTGGTTCCAGATTATTTGCGCGGCTGGAGACTTGGTTCGGCAAACTAGCTCGGAAACGGGGTCTGTCGGTTTTTGTTGCCGGTGCAACGGCCTGCGTGCTCCGGTTACTCCTACTCCCGATCTCGCCCATCCCGCAGCCTTACGGCCACGACGATTTCAGTTTTCTCCTTGCTGCCGATACATTTGCCCACGGTCGGCTGACCAACCCAACCCCCGCGATGTGGATGCACTTCGAGAGCTTCCACATCACGTTAAAGCCAACGTACATGTCCATGTACTTCCCGGCGCAAGGCATGATCATGGCCGCCGGACAAGTTCTGGCCGGACATCCCTGGTGGGGAGTCTGGGCAACGTGCGGCTTGATGTGCGCCGCTATTTGCTGGATGCTGCAAGGCTGGCTCCCGCCCGGCTGGGCACTGCTCGGCGCTATGCTCGCTGTCCTGCGCCTCACGTTGTTCAGCTATTGGATCAACTCCTATACCGGCGCGGGAGCGACAGCAGCACTTGCAGGGGCGCTGCTGCTGGGTGCGGTTCCCCGTATTCGGCGTCACTTCCGCACGCGCGATTTTTTTTGGATGGCGCTCGGCATGGCTATCCTCGCCACCAGCCGACCCTATGAAGGCCTGCTCGTTTCAATTCCAGCTCTCGCGGCTATCGTTTGGTGCTGGTTCAAGAAGTCTTCTCTCTCGGCATCGATTCTCGTTCGCCGGGTCACGCCCGCAGCTCTGGTCCTAGCCGCCACTGTTGCCTTCATGGCCTATTACGATTACCGCGTTTTCGGGAACGTATTCACTCCTCCTTATAAGCTCGACCGGCAAACGTACGCCGTTGCTCAGCACTTCCTGTGGCAGCCTCTTCAGCCGGAACCCGTCTATCGGCACCGCATCATGCGCGACTTCTACGCGGGATCTGACATCTGGTCGGAAACGAAGTATTTCCGCGATGAGACCCGGTCGGCAACTAGCCTGTTAGAGGCGGACACTGACAAGCTGCTCGCCGCCGGACTGTTCTACTTCGGTTTCGCTCTGATTCCGCCTTTGGTGATGCTGCCATGGGCGCTCCGTGATCGGCGCGTCCGCCTCTTAACGTTAACCGGCATCGTCGTGACCGCCGGGCTGGCTATAGAAACCTTCTTCCTCCACCATTACCTTGCGCCTGCCACCGCGATCCTCTATGCCCTTTTGCTTCAATGCATGCGCCACCTTCGGGTGCGGGGGCCCTCGGGATTGTTCCTGGTCCGTGCCATCCCAGTCCTCTGCATTACTCTTGCCCTGCTGCGTGTGTTCGCCCAGCCGATGCATTTCAACGTTGCTCCCAAACGCACAGTCACCGACTTGGCCTCCTGGTATGGCACAGCGCCGGTTGGTCTCGATCGCGCTCGAGTTTTGGCGGAACTGGAGAGCTTGCCGGGCCCGCAGCTTGCGATCGTCGCCTACGCGCCTCACCACATGCTGAGCGATTGGGTCTACAACTCACCGGATATCGACAAATCAAAGGTGATTTGGGCGCGCCAGATGGACCCGGCGCGCGACCGCGAGCTACTCAACTATTACAAAGGCCGTCAGGCCTGGCTCGTGGAGCCTGATTGCAATCCGCCTAGAATTTCTCGGTTTCCCGCAGTGCAAGAACCGGTAGGCTTGGCTCGAATGCGTATTCCCCGGGAGTCCAAGCGATGATCCGCAGCACGGTTCCATCTGAATCTACGGGCCGCACGTCCGAGCAGGTACATGCCAAGGAAGCACGCTTTCACGACACTTGGGCATCCGAGACTGAACTCGAATCCTTGGACGTGCGTGCCGTTTTTGAAGCGCCGACCGCAATGGAGAACGAATTTGTTCTTCAATTACTGGGGCCGCTCTCGGGCAGGCAGGTTCTCGATGTGGGCGCGGGCCTTGGAGAATCATCCGTTTACTTTGGCCTCAAAGGCGCCCGCGTCACATGCACGGATCTGTCCCCAGTAATGGTCGATTCGGCTGTTCGACTCGGGAGGCTAAACGGAGTGGAGATCGAAGGTATCGTTAGCTCCGGCGAGGATCTCAAGGTGGCGCCCGGCCAATTCGATATTGCATACATCGCCAACACGATTCATCACGTAACTGACAAGCGTGCTCTCTTCGAGCAGTTGCGGCGAGCCCTGAAGCCGGGCGGTATCTTCGTTTCCATAGACCCTCTGCGCTACAACCCGGTCATAAATACCTACCGCCGAATGGCCACGGCTGTTCGCACGGAGGACGAAGCTCCGCTAGGATTCGAGGTTCTCAATCTGGCACGCAAATATTTCGTGGATGTGCAGCACCGGGAGTTCTGGATCGCCTCTCTGGCCCTCTTTATAAAGTACTTCGCGGTCGATAGGATTCATCCGAACCAGGACCGGTATTGGAAACGTATTTTCCGCGAAACTCGGGAAACTCTAGGGTGGTGGCTGCCGTTGCGCGCGATCGATAGTTATCTCACGCGAATACCCGTTTTTCGCCGTCTGGCGTGGAATATGGTTATGTCGGGCCGCAAGCCGTAATGGGCTGCTGGCATGATGTCCTGCGGTCTCTCCGGTTCAGGGCGCGATTTGACGGCCGAGCCGGTATTCAGCGCCTGCATCCCGCACAGCGTGTCATCCGGCGGCAGACCTACGATCAGGCGAGCGCAGGGATGTTGAAACGCAAACATCAGGGATAGCAATCAGAACAAGCAGTAAACGCTCCGTGCTCGGTCTCTTCCCCACTCTGGATGGGGGTGGCAGTCCGAATGCTAATATTCGCCTCATGACTGCTCCCGAGGCACTGATCTCGGTATCTTCGTCTACTTGCGATGACAAATTGTCAATGGGAGTGGACAGAAAAGCCGACGATACTCGGGGCCTTCCGCCGTCTTGGATTCTGCTAGCTTTTGCCGCTGTCCTTCTGCGGTTTTGTTTTTGGAGCTTCACGTCGCGTGTTTGGGAAGATGCCCTGATCAGTGTTCTCCATTCAGAGAACGTTTTCCGTGGCATCGGCATGACGCACTTCCATCGGAATGGGATTCCGGTCCACGGCTTCACCAGCCCGATTAGTGTTTTGATCCCACTGGTTGGGGACTCTATTCGAGTCGGATGCGGATTAACACTGATTCGGGTTTTTTCGGCGTTTGCTAGCGGGATCGCAGTGCTGACGGGAATGTCGATCGCGCGGCAGTTGGGGTTGTCAAGATTCCTTGTTTGGATTGCTGGGGCGTATCTTGCCTTCGAGTACCACCAGATCCTTTGGGGTATGTCTGGTATGGAGACGCAGCTCGTCACGACGATTCTTCTGGTCTCCATTTGGAGCTTAAACAACAACGTCGGTGCAGTGCGCACCGGACTTATGATGGCGCTGTGCATTCTTGCGCGTCCCGACTTTCTTGTGTGGGTCGGGATCATGTGCGCGGTCCTGCTCTGGCGTTGGTACAAAGACAGAAATCAAAACCGCGTCTGGGGGGGAATTACCGTCTTGGTTATTGCATACGCCCCCTGGCTCGTGTTTACCACCGTTTACTACGGAAGTCCGATTCCAAACACAATACTGGCAAAAAGCGTTGGCTATCCGCTCTGGACGACCAGGTGGCCAGATGTTCCTACATTTCTCGGGATCATGGTGGTACGGGCCATCAAAGAACCGTTCGCGCCCTTAGGTCTGGTATACGGGGGGAACGGAACAGGCTTCTATTCGCTTGATGGATACACGGTAGAGTTCGTCGCGGCGGTGCTCGTTCTACTCGGCATCGCGATCAGCTTTCATCGAAAAGACCGCTTGATGATTCCAACCTCTTTATTCTTGGTGGCGTATTCGTTTTACTACATTTTTCTCGTACCGACTGTCTGTGGCTGGTATTGCGTTCCCACGTGTGCGACTGCGATGCTCGCGGTTCTCTACGCTATCCAGCATGCGGCGCCTCCCCACCCTTTTCGCAGGAACGTTGCCTATGTCGCGCTCGCGGCCTACGTTGTGGCACTTGTGGGCCTGCTGCCTATAGAGTTCCGGTCAGAACGGAACATTCAGATCTACGTCGAGAACGGGGTTCGAAAGCAGATGGCGTTGTACTTACGGAGGCACTCTAGTCCGAACGCCACGATTGGCCTTGAGCCTCTCGGTTACATGTCCTACTACTCTGGGAGGGAAATATACGATTATCCAGGCCTTGTCAATCGCGAGACGGTCCGCCTTTTGAAGACATATCCAGATAGAAGGCGTCTGGATCATATGCTCAAATGCAGACGGCCTGACTGGATCGTTCTCAGACGGAAGGAACTGAATGATCTCTTCTACGGCCACCCAGAAAACGACTGGCTCAAGGATAGCTACGTTCCAGTTAATGAGTTTACGGTTGACGGTCGCTTCTTTGATTCCGTGCTTGCGTCCCGCAAGAACATCGACACCGATTTTTTCGTTTTTCGAAAGGTGTTATCTCCCCTTCCGGCGGCTGCTGGAACCCCATGAGAGCAAGCCAACCCTCCCGTGTCCGGGAACGGTCTTCGACCTCCCTAAATTCGCGGCATGGCTGCTATACGGACAGGAATTCGCTTCCGGTGTTTACGAATGAGCGGAAACTGTCGATGGGAGTGGAAACCGGCCTGGGTTGGTACTGGCACGTCCTTGTGTTCTGCGCCGCGGTCGTTGTCATTATCTCCCGGCAACCCGGCGCCATTTTTCACGCTCAGTTTTTTGCAGAGGATGGGCACGCTTGGTTCGCTGACGCGTATAACCACGGCTGGTTTTTTTCCCTGTTTCGAACTTATAACGGGTATTATCAAACGGTTCCCCGGTTAGCAGCCGCGCTTGCACTGCTGGTCCCGCTTGCGTCCGCGCCACTCGTGACCAATCTTGTCGGTCTGGCGTTTCAGGCGCTTCCGGTATCCCTGCTTATCTCAACAAGGCTCTCGCGGTGGGGGCCGATAGGATTCCGCGCCGTACTCGGAATTGCCTATCTAGCGATGCCGAACTGCTCGGAGGTCAATGTGACCGTCACGAACGCACAATGGCATTTGGCCCTAATCGCGTGCCTTCTCGTTCTCGCTGCCTCTCCGCAAACAAAGATATGGCGGTACTTTGATTCCGCAATGTTTGGCCTGTGTGGCCTGACGGGACCATTCTGTATGCTCCTGCTGCCGATTGCCTTCGCCATGCTCTACGTGAGGCGAGAGCGATGTCGCTGGATGCCGATCGCGATCCTCGCAATAGCTTCCGGGATTCAAGGTTATGCACTAGTGTTCGTGGATAGCGCGGCGCGGAGCCCTGCTCAGCTGGGTGCGAGCCCTGAATGGCTCACGCGATTGCTTGCAGGTCACGTCTACCTCGGTACGTTGGTGGGCCACAATTCGCTCGCGCTGCAGTTGGAAACATCAACGCTCCGCTGGATCGCTCTTATCGGGACCGGTCTATTCGTCTATTGGCTATTTAAAGCTGAAACAGAGATTCGGCTCTTCGCTTTGTTTAGCGCGTTGCTTTTGGCAGCCTCCCTGCGGAATCCGATGGTGCCCCGCGGCGTGGGACTTCCGGCGTGGCGTATTATGGGCGGTGCACCCGCCATACACTATTGGTTCATTCCCACGCTCGCCTGTTCCTGGATGCTCGTGTGGTACGTATTTGACCGCAAAAGCAATCAATTCACACAGATAATTGGCGCAGTTCTTCTTCTCACGATGACCTACGGCTTCGTTCGCGACTTCAGGCATCCCGCTTACAGAGATTTGCAATTCGGCCAATATGTCGAGATGCTCGATCACGCGAAACCTGGAGAGACGCTGGTCATCCCCGAAAACCCGCAAGGCTGGGTTATTCAATTGGACAGACGGTAGGCCAAACTGGGCGAGCATTTGATATCAAGCAAATGAAATGAATCAGAAAACATGCGGAGCGCCTGGCATCAAGGCATGTTCACAATCCAGCGGCACGTTTGCCCATTGTCCGCCTCTTGGCGTGGAACATGGTGATGTCAGGACGCAAGCCGTAATACGGCGCCGATGCAGCCGTGATATCTACCGCAGAGCGCACGCTATCGACGCGAGACGACAGCTATTTGCTATCTTTCTCTCACTATCCGGAGTTCGTTGCTTGTGTGCTGGGTTCTGCTGAGTGCGGCATGGCTCAGATGCGTCCGTATTGCCAAAAGCCACACTGCTCCTTCGATTTGGATCGCCAATTGCGACACCAAATAAGTTCAAGTAATCGCCAATGATCATTCGCCGGACATGGGCCAAAATGAAAACCGGGGAGGAATCCACTTGTCTGACGATGAACCGCGCGCGACGGTTGGAAGCGCACTTTCCACCCGTGCCCTTCGAAGGCTCAGCACGCCGATCAAAAGCGCGGTGCTCGCACTTATAATTCCCGTCCTACTGGTTTCAGCTCTCAGATGGCCGCTAGAGTTTGCGCAGATCCTAAATGATCCGCATGCCGCCGCAAACAAGGATTTCGTTTCGTATTGGGCGGCGGGCAAATTACTTGTTAGCCATAGGAATCCCTACGATGCCCGGGCGGCCCGGACCCTAGAAAAAGCTGCTGGGTATCTACCAAGCCAAGGACTCACGATGCGGAACCCGCCCGTGGCCCTCTTCCTTGTGGTGCCACTTGGCCTGTTGGGAATAAAGTGGGCGGTGTTCCTGTGGACGCTCCTTATCGCGGCATGCGTTGCAGTGGCGGTTCGCGTCGTTTGGACGATGCACGCCCGTCCTCCGAACAAAATTCATATGCTCGGCTTTGTATTTCCAGCGGCGATCTCCTGCTTGGCGGCCGGCCAAACCTCCGCATTCGCGCTTGTTGGTCTCACGCTTTTCCTTTGCCTGAACAAGAGGAGGCCGTTTCTGGCGGGAGTGTCCATCGCAGTCTGCGCCATCAAGCCCCATTTGTTTCTGCCATTCGGCGCGGTGCTTCTGATGTGGATCATCATCAACAGGCTTTGGCCGGTTATCCTGGGCGCGGTTACCGCGTTGGTAGCGTCGCTGGCAATAGTAATGTCTTTTCACGGGCCGGTGTGGTCAGAATATTTCGCGATGCTAACGACTGACGGGGTTGGCCGCGATCTAATTGCTGTTACTAGCTCACTCTTGCGGTTTGCAATCAACCGGAACGAGATGTGGCTTCAGTTTGTGCCGGCTATGCTCGGCATCCTCTGGGCGGTGTGGTATTTCCGGCGGCATCGCACAGGCTGGGATTGGCAGACGATGGGGTCATTGCTTTTGCTGGTTTCGCTCTTCGTCGCGCCGTATTCCTGGTTTTTTGACGAAATCATCCTGATCCCAGCGATCCTGCACGGGATCTATGCGAGCAGCAATCAGCTGCGGGCCGGGCTTGGCTTCGGCGTGATTTCCTGTGTAGCAACGGTCGAAGGGCTCGCTGGAGTTCCGCTCTACTCCGGACTGTACATGTGGACAAGCGCGCTATGGCTTGGCTGGTATGTTCTGGAGACCCGCCAGTCAGCTCCGGTCCCAGAGGCGAACATGCATATGTTGTTGGATCCAGGTACAAGAGGCGATATGGCTGCTCAGATGCCGCAGCTTGTTCAGCAGGATAACAATGCCTTGGCGTTAAAAAGGAAGCGAACATGATTACCCGCAAACGTTTCGCCATGGAAATGCCGCCGTACAGCGCCGAAAAAACCGTTCGAGTGCCTGTCTGCCGATCTGGGGCCCTGAGCTTCTAGCCCAAGCCGGACTGCCGCAGTAGTAACTCCATTTCCCAAATTGCCCCCCACAGCTAAGCGTGAGGTGGTTGTGTTCGGGCCGATCGGCGTCACCGCAGGGCGATTCCAAAAGTGAAACGGGGCGACGAATCGCCCCGTTTTCTCTTGGCCCCCGGAATGCTGGCATCCCCACGTGGCCGCATGGGAGGTGGTATCCAATAAATTTCTGTCTACTTGCGAAGGCAGAGTGTCATCGGGAGTGGACAGGCGATCCGCTTGGCCGGTCTTTCTTTTCTGCCTATTCAGTTGGGCATTGCCCCTTGTACTCTGGCGCGGCATGATCCTATCCTCCACCAGCGTTCGTGATTTCACGCCATTTTTCGTTGGCGCGAAATTACTCGGCACGCCGCATCTTTACGATGTAGCCGCCAATATGGCCGTTCAACAAAGTCTTGTCGGGCACGCTGAGGCGAACGTGAGTTTCATAAGGCCACCATTCTTTGCCGCCGCACTAAGGCCGTTTACGTGGATGGCGTACGCGCACGCGCTGTTGATCTGGGAGTTGCTGCTGATTGGCTCTGTCGTTGCATTCGTCTGTTGCTTGCCTCTGGTGCCACGCCAGTGGACAGCAATCGCCGCCTGGTGCTCGGTCCCGGCCATGTTTGGAATTGGCTGCGGAAACGACGCTACTGTGATAGTGCTGTGGATCGCGCTGGCCCTCCTATGCTGGACAAACGGGCGCCGCTTCCTTGCCGGTGCTGTACTCGGGCTGTGTCTGGCTAAATTCCACCTTCTTTTGTTCTTGCCTCTGCTGCTATTGCAACGCCGATATCGGCGCATCCTGGTTGGATTTTCCGTCGTGACCGGAACGCTTCTGGCCGTCAATTGGGCCGTTCAGCCGGGCTGGATGCGCTTGTATGCGCACGTTTTACGAATGCCGCCCGAGAATATACCGAGAGCAAATTTTTACTTAAATTCCCATCCGGTAGCGAGCGTGCTTTTCGGAACATTTCTAATCGGGTTGCTGCTCTGGCCCATTTGTCAGCGCGCTCCATTCGACCTGGCGCTCCCGATTTGTATTCTGGGCGGCGTGATGGCCTCGCCCCATGCTGGCATAATGGATCTTGTTCTGGCGATTCCCGCCTTACTAATCACGGCCCATCGTTTTCCGCAACTTAAGTTCTTCGCCTGGCTCTTACTTTCTCCATTGGCGACCTGTCTGTATTGGGGGGCTTTTGGCAAGCCCGGGGCCATTCTATTCATAGCCGCAACGCTCTGGCTAATTTCCCGCGTTCGTCAATTCACAGCCCGTACTTCGTGTTCAGATACGTCTCTATCTGGGTCACTTGCGTCCGGGTGACCGCCACTTACGCTGTGTAGAGCGCCCCAGAATGTTGCGCCGAAGGGCTGAGTGCTGCTGGAGTTGCCTTGCTGACGTTTACGCCTGTGTTAATAGCCATTGCGGATTACGAGGAGCGCAGATCCATCTGTGGGCCGGTAAAATCGCCTTGCGGTAATCGGGTTTGTCGCGTCGAACTGTTCGTATGTCGCGTAGCTCGGGCCGACGGCCTTGCTGACATCCCATGCTGGTGCGATTGTGCCGAATGGCTAACGAATTGCGCAAGATCCCGCTAATGGTTGCGCTAAATCCTCCAAATACGGAAGTTGTTCCGACACATGAGTGCAGGGTGCCAACGCGAGAGGGCAAGCGCGGCATACCGTTACCAGCCATCGTCTTCCTAGGAGGCTTTCAGGCATTCCTGGTAACGCTTTTCTGTTTCGGCCCTGCTTTCGGAACATCGATTGAATCGGTAGCCGTCGCCCGATCGCTTGCGGCTACCGGGCAGTTCGCCAACGCATATACTCCGTTGGCTACAGGCGCTACGGCCCACTTGGCGCCTCTCTATCCGGTATATCTCGCTGTTCTGCTGCGCACCTTCAGTGCTATGCCTACCGTAGTATTCATCGCTTCGCTGGCCAACGCCTATGTCTTTGGGCTGCTCTTGTCTCTTTTGCCGCCGATTGCGGATTTGATTTACCAGCGGGAAGAAGGGATCGGGCTGACCGCAGCACTCATTGGCATCGCAATTCCCTCGTTCGAGATGGTGCCCCAAGGGGAGATGGCTGTTTTCGCGGTGGGCGTCGCCTCCTTTTGCCTGTTGTCGTTGCGCGATGTTCGCTGGCGCGAGTGGCTGGTCGGTCTGCTGGCCGGGTTGACAACGCTGACCAATCCGGCGGGCGTCCTCTTTATGGCATGGTGGCTTGTCGGATTGCGCGTGCTCCGCCGCTGGACTAGCAAGCAACTCTCGATAGCTGTGGCGATCGCCTTTCTCGTTTGCTTCCCATGGATGCTCCGGAATGCGATGACACTTGGCACATTCGCGATCCGCGATGATCTGGGACTGGAGTTCTACCTCTACGACAATGACCTGTCGCAACCGTCCTTCATGAGCAACACGCCGGTGTTTCACAAACTTTCGCCGAGCTGGAACCGGAGCGAGGCTGAGGAGGTCAAAAGACTCGGCGAGAAGCGCTATAACGCGGCCAAGTTCCGTACTGCTTTTGAATGGATCAAGACGCACCGCTTGCGATTCGTGGTGTTGAGTTTGGAGCGATACGCGATGTTCTGGTTTCCGGATCGGCGTTATTTCCCCATCGGGTACGGCGCCTGGCTCATCACCGGTCTCTCGCTTCCGTCCATGTTGTCGGCAGTGCGAAGGGGACTCTCGCTTGAGTCGCTCCTCGTCGGCGGACTGGTGCTTTTTTCGCTACCGTACGCGCTCGTCAACGCAGATTTCCGCTATCGAGATCCAGTGGTCTGGATAACGCTCCTGTTTGCGGCGAAGACTGTTATGCAAATAGCTGGCAAGCATTCTTGGCTCCGCCTACGCCATTGTCTTCGCGCCAAATTCCGCCGCATTGGCGGAGAAAAATATCCGTCGCCAACTTGAGTCGCTTCTCGCCGACCGAATCTCAGAGATCCAGAAAGGGTCGTGTAATAGTGTTCCGAATGCCGAATAAAGTGACACCGCTGGATGCTGCGGACGATTGCCGTGCTTCGTATCTGCCGACCGCCGAATCCCTCGGGAACGCACAGCTTCGGTCGTCGTCCTGTCTGCTACGCCCTTACCTACTTGCTGTGGCGGCAAGGGCGCTTCCAATCAGGTCTAAACTCAATCAGAAAGTTGGCTCTCGCTTCCTTGGTAATGCGAGGTATAAATTGTTGTGTCTCGCGGCCTCTGAGTCGGTTCAGAGTCCTCGCAAGCCCGCGCGGAGCAGGCAAATCCCGACTTCGGGTGCACAGAAGCGCGCACGGTGTCAACGGGAGCGGACACTGAACCTATCCGCGTAGACAGGAACTTGCTCGTCGTTCTTTTCCTCGTGCTAGCGGGAGTCGCCCTTGCACATCAGGTATGGGACGCACATTTCGATTTTGGCGTTTTCTATTACGCAGCGCACGTGGTCCTTGGGGGAGCACGGCACGCGCTGTATGATCTGCCGACGCAGCGGGTCTTCCAGGTACAGTTTCACCGGCCTGTGGCGCTACTCTTTTATTACCCGCCATTTGTGTTGATACCGTTCATTTTTCTCGCCGGGTTGCCGATCGAAGTCGCATTCATAATCTGGACAGCGCTGTCGCTGGCTTTACTCGTCTCAAGCGTGCAAACTCTCGTGCGCCACGCAGGGCTTCGATATGGAAATTGGCCGATCCTGCTGTCTCTAGTGTTTATACCCGTCGCTTCCTGCCTTGGCCAGGGGCAACTTTCTCTTTTGGTTTTTGTCTGCCTACGTCCTGACGTACTCGCTGTAGCAGCAAGGGCGCTTCTTTCTCGGTGAAGCTGTGCTTGCGATCGCCACATTCAAGTTCCAACTCGTCCTCGGCTTCATAGCCTTGCTGCTGTTAAAGCGGAAATGGCGGGAACTGTTGGGTTTCGCAAGCGGGAGCGCCGTCCTCGTGGGTTTTTCGGTTCTGATGACGGGTGTACCAACCTTACTTCGCTGTCCCATATTTGCCCGGCAGAGCGAGGGAGGGGTCCCGTTCCGAACCGTACAAGATGGCGTGCTGGCGCGGGCTCGTGTCCTTGCTGGGGCCGCACCATGCATTTCTTGTTGCCAAAATCTCGCTACTAACGATTCTATTCGCGGCTCGGCTGTGGCAGGACGTCGACACCGGATTTTGTGCAGCAATCCTCGCGGCCATGCTGGTGAGCTACCATTTCAGCCCCAGGACTTATCGCTGTTCTTAATTCCTGTTTTGTAAGTAAGAGGATCGGATTCCCAAAAGAACGCCTCCTACACCTCGCCTTGTCAGTCCTTCTGATCACGGAGATCCTGGCGATATTCGGCGGCTATTATCCATTGTTGGCGATTCCTCTCGTGCTGTAGCTTAGGTGGATGTGGCAGCATCATGGCAGCCGTACTGAAATCGCGGTGTTGTAGCAAATTAACCGGCGATGGATTGTAAGCCAGCAAGATCAGCCAATGAGGGTTTGGCCGATACCCCATCACTCCGACGTTGAAAGCCGCTCTTGCCGGTCATGAGTGAGCGATAGCTGAATGGCTGGCGAAAGAATTAAAGCAGCAATCACGAAAACGCAGACGAGCAGTTGCGCAATAATCGAGTAATCCGAAGCCAAAGTGAAAAGAAGGACTGGCGAGAGCAGAAGCACGGCGGCAAGGCGGATCCATTCCGGCAGTCGCCCCTCTCGTGCCACAATCACACAGAGCGGTAACAAGAGCAGGCAGTCATACCCTTGGGAGTGGTGTGCCATCAGTAACCCTGTAGCCGAAGCTAGCGCACCGGCAACCGTAAGCGACGTCCGTCTGCACGCAAACCACAGAGCGGATGCAATGACTGCGGATAGCAGGATCTCCAGCATGAGCCCATGTGGAAAGCGAGCGACGAGTCCGTATACGTCCGGCATGCGATTCGTAGCCGGAGAGAACTCGGGCAATCTCATATTTGCCCCATAAAGCGTGGGCCAAGTGGGACCTTCGAGCGCGAAGCACATCATCAGCAAAAACGCTGTCGATAAGATTCCGCCAAAAATCGTCTTCCACTCTCTGCGTGCTAACAACATGACCCCCAGGCCAATCAGCAAATGAAACTTGCAGATGCACAGCGCAAAGGTAATACCAGCGGCATAGCAATGGCCGCGGCGCAGCAGGTAAAGCCCCGACGCAAAGAGCAGGAGCCAGAACAGAACCTCCTGGCCATAAAACAGAGTGAAGCAAGCGGGCAAGGACCAACACAAGGCGATCAGCATAGCGGCACGGTCAACATCTGGCCAAAGCAACAGCGCGAGAATGCCGGCCAAAATGCTGGCGGTGAGCCATACCTTTCGCGCGATCGCAAACGGTAAGACAGAAAGAGGCTTGAAGGTGAGCGCGACTACGGGCAGTCTTCCTGTAAGGAAGCCGGGCGCGCCGTATCGAGCCTCGATTGCGACCATCGCTTGCCGATCGTAAAGATGGCCTGTTCCAGCAAGCTTTCCAGCCGCATAAAACTGGATGAAATCGGAGCTCAGATTTGCATGGTTCGTTTGGGTCGCGACCCATAAATTGAAGAGAATACCGAGAGCGGAAAGAACTGGCTTCCACATCAGCTTTGGGACCCGCCTGTCTACTCCCGGTGACACACTGCGCTCATCTGTACCCATTCCCGGCGCATTAACGGCCGTTACCGCGGACATTGAGCAACAGAGAGCAGGCGAGATTCCATAAAAACACAATGGCGCCTAGTCGGAAGTCCTCGGAAGTGCCGTTGAGGGCAGATCTGTTTGAATTGTCGACGGCACTCGGTTCGCTCTCAAGGCCAAATCATAACGTGCTAAGCACTTATAGCTGGGTGCCAAAATGCCCTTTCGAAATTAGGATTGCTAGACTTGTGACTGACAACGAGAGCGCGAGTAATTTGGATGTCCCACTCCGACTTGCCCCGTACGCTTGGCGCACTTCGCTCGAGCCGGTATTTTGATCAACTCCAGCCTGAAAGAACACTCAAAGAAGAGCTCAGATCAAACCTGATCTGCAAGCTTCAACGCGGCGAAACCCTGTTTCCCGGCGTCATGGGGTTCGACGATACCGTTATTCCCCAAATCGTCAACGCAATTCTGTCGCGCCATAACTTCATCCTGCTCGGTCTGCGAGGCCAGGCCAAGACGCGGGTGGCGCGAATGTTGACGCGATTCCTCGATCCCTGGATGCCATACATCACAGGATGCGAGATCCGCGATCACCCGTTGCGACCGATATGCAAACAGTGCTGTACCAGAGTCGCGGAATCGGGCGCCGAGACGCCCATAACTTGGATGGCGGCTGAAGACCGCTACGTGGAAAAGCTGGCGACCCCGGACGTGACCATCGCGGACATGATCGGAGACATCGATCCCATTAAGGCAGCGCGAACGGGTCAGGATATCTCGAACGAACTTACCATTCACTATGGCCTTGTCCCGAGAGCGAACCGCGGCATTTTCGTCATCAATGAGCTGCCGGACCTTGCGGGCAAAGTGCAAGTAGGTTTGTTCAACATCATGCAGGAAGGGGATGTGCAGATCAAAGGCTACCCTGTGCGGCTGCCCCTCGACGTAGCGCTGGTATTCACCGCCAACCCGGAAGACTACACGGCTCGAGGAAAGATCATCACGCCGCTGAAAGACCGGATCGGGAGCGAAATTCGCACCCATTATCCGATGACGGTTCCCCAGGGTATGGCCATCACTGAACAAGAAGCCTGGACGAATCGCAGATCACCGGTACAAATCGAAGTTCCGCTCTACCTTCACGAGGTCGTGGAACACGTTGCGTTTCTCGCGCGCGAGGACAAGCGCGTCGACAAACGCTCGGGTGTATCGCAGCGGCTGCCTATAACAGTTCTTGAAAACGTGATTTCGAACGCCGAGCGGCGCGCTCTGAGAACAAAGGAACCCGATGCCGTGCCTCGCATCCTGGATCTTTACGCAGCCCTTCCTTCCATCACCGGCAAGCTCGAACTGGAATATGAAGGCGAGCTAAAGGGTGGCGACGCAATCGGCCGCGAATTGATCAAGAGCGCGGTCGGTAAAGTCTTCAATTCCTACTTCGATGGAACGAACCTCCGCTCAATCGTTCAGTGGTTCGAGATCGGCGGCTCGCTCCGGCTCGATGAGGATATGCCCGCGCAAAGGATGACAGCAGAGCTCGGGCGCATTCAGGATCTGCTGCAATCCACGAAGCGGCTCGGCCTGAGTGAAAACGAAAGTGATGCCATGCGAGCCTCTGCAGGAGAGTTCATCCTGGAAGGTTTGTACGCACACAAGCGCATCAGCCGCAATGAAGAACTCGCTTTCGTCGCCGGGGAACGGCCTTCTCGCGAGGAACGCGGGCGCGACGATCGCGACGATTTCCCACGCCGCGGTTACGACCCTCGCCGCGGTGGCCCTGGAGGCGGGCGCCGCAATCTGAACTGAGGGTCGTTCCAAGGCTTTTATGAGGCGAATCTCCTACTCGAAATTCTCGGAACAAGACCTCGGGATCGAGATGGAGGATCTCCTCAACGCGCTTGCGGACTACTTTCTGCAAAGCGGTTTCCAGGATCCGTACCTTCAGTTTTCAGAGATGAACCAGCACACGCTCGAAGATCTGAAAGAGGCGATCGAGCGGGCGCTGGAGAGCGGTGACCTTTTCGATCCCGAAAAGATGGAAGAGATGCGCCAGAAATTGCAACAGATGTCGGTGCAACGGCGTGGCGAGTTGATTGAGCGGCTCATCAAAAAGCTCGAACAAGCCGGTTACATCAATACCGAAGGTCCCCCTCCCGAGAATCCTTCGGCTCCCGGACCGCAAGGCGGGCCTGAGAGCCGGATGTCCTTCGAGGTGACTGACAAGGCCATCGATTTTCTCGGATTCAAAACGTTGAAGGATCTTCTCGGGTCCCTTGGCAAATCGAGCTTCGGAGCCCACGACACGCGCGACCTTTCGACCGGCATCGATGCCAGCGGCGCAGCCAAATCTTACGAATTCGGGGATACCTTCAACCTGGACGTCAGCGCCACGCTCTTTTCGGCGATCCAGCGCGAAGGCCTTACGCTGCCTCTGAACCTGGAATACTCAGACCTGTACATTCACCAATCTGAGTATCAGAGCTCATGCGCAACAGTTCTTCTGCTCGATTGCAGTCACAGCATGATCCTGTACGGTGAAGACCGCTTTACGCCGGCGAAGAAAGTGGCGCTTGCGCTCTCGCATCTCATTCGAACGCAATATCCGGGTGACTCTCTGAGGTGCGTCCTTTTCCATGATTCAGCCGAGGAGTTGCGTGTATCCGAGCTTGCCAGGGTGCAAGTTGGGCCATATTACACGAACACACGAGATGGGCTCATTCTCGCGCAGAGGCTCCTTACACAGGAGAAGAAGGATATGAAGCAGATCGTCATGATTACGGATGGCAAGCCTTCTGCCCTGACGCTCGAGGACGGCCGAATCTATAAAAACGCATTCGGCCTTGATCCCTTAGTAATCAGCCAAACACTTGAGGAAGTAGCGCGCTGCAAGAAGCGAGGCATCCTAATTAACACTTTCATGCTCGCCAGCGATTACGGTCTGGTCCAGTTTGTCCAGAAGGTAACCCAAATGTGTCGCGGCAAGGCGTATTTCACGACGCCATACACGTTGGGAAACTATCTTCTCATGGATTATATGAATCGGAAGACCCGAACGATTCACTGAGCACGACCGCTCTGTTCAGGCGCATCTCTTAGCAACCAGGACCCAGTTAGAACTTGTTTGCTGATTCCGGTTGACGAGCTCAGTGCGGCGCTCGTATTATGGACGCCTGAATTGGGAGGAGCATAGTCCGTGGGCACGAAGGTGCACTAGCGAGATAAGGCTCCAAAGAGATGACTCGGTGACTATTCACGACTGGACTGGCTTAATAAGCGTTTCGATATGGCCAGTCACTGTATTAATCGTCGCCATTGTGTTGCGCACGGAACTCACTCGTCTGATAGGGCGCATGCGCGAGTTTGCCGGGTCGGGAAATGTCAAGTTTGTTTTCGATCCTCAAAAGTGGAACATTTAGTCGAAGAAGCGAAAAGGGGAAACACGTCCCCTAGGGATTTAGCGGCAAACCTAGAGCACTCAGTAACGGTTTTTGACAATCGCGAAGCGAGAATCTTACGCGCTCTCTTGGACGATGATGGGCGAGCGATCTACAACTGCCAGACTGATTATTACCGAGGCGCCTTGGACTCTTTAGTCAAACAGGGATACGTCCAAAGATCCGGGAAGGGCTTTTCCCTGACACCCTTCGGAAAGGCGAAAACAAAGCAATACCTGCTGCCCATCCTAAATCGGATTTCAGAATAGGATTCTGCCCATTCCGGCTGGTTTTGTCGGTTTCAATGTAGTTGGCCCGCAGCGGGTATGTCGCGTACACAGCTCCTTAGGAAATCCGCGTCCTACGCCGACCGCGTTTCTATGAAGAAGTAGAGCACATACACGACTGGCAGGGCGAACAAGCTGCTATCGACGCGGTCCAGCATTCCGCCATGCCCTGGAAGCATGGTCCCGCTGTCCTTCAGCCCGGCGCCTCGTTTCATCGCCGATTCCGCGAGGTCCCCGAACTGCCCGGCAACATTCGCAATCGCCGCAATCAAAGCAACTTCCCACCACGCGAGGCTTGGCAGGAAATGCCCCAGGTACAAGACGCCAAAGCCCACGGACCCGATCACCGAAGCAATGGCGCCTTCCCAAGTCTTCTTCGGGCTCACTTCAGGTGCGAGCTTGTGCCTGCCGAAGGCTCGCCCGGCATAGTAGGCCACTGTATCGCCGGCCCAGTTGAGAGCCAGAGCGAAAAACAACAGATGAACACTTTCGTGACGCAGTTCGGCAGCGAAGCGCCATGGAGCGAATGCGTAGAACGCTCCTAGCAACGCGCAAGCCACCTGCGGCAAGATGTCGCGAAGATCCGGTTGACGGAGCGAGCTGATGAATGCAACCACAACCATCACAGTCAGACCACTGATCAGTTCGGCTGCTGAAAGTGCCCTGGCAGGCAGTAAGAGGAGGAGGCCCGCAAGGATGCCGTATACTCCTGGGCGCCGAATAGCATGCCCGGCGACGAGAGCCGAATACTCCCAATAACAAAGCAGCCCCATGCATACCGTGGCCGCGGTGAAAATAACTTGGGGAGCACCAAAGATCAGGTATAAGGCGAGAGCAAGGAGCCCGATTGCAGTAATCAGGCGCCTCATGATTTGTAAGGATTCACCTCACCAGGCTTAACACGGGGGCTGATCGTCCGCTGAGGCTCACATGGCGGCATGGCCAACGTGTCACGCGAGGGGTAGTTCTAAGGCTTCCTCTTCTAGAATGAGACTGGTCTCTTCCGCCAAAGCCGGAGCGCTCGCAAGTACCCCTCCGAAGCGCCGGTCCCGATTCTGATATTCGAGGATTGCTTCGAGCAACTCTGTCCGGCTGAAATCGGGCCACAGCGTATCCGTGATGTACAACTCCGAATATGCGATCTGCCACAAAAGGAAATTGCTTACCCGCATCTCGCCAGAAGTGCGAATCAGCAGATCCGGGTCCTTGAGCTCGGCGGTATAGAGATGGGATGAGACGGACTGCTCGGTAACCGTCAGTGAATCCAGGTTGCCCTCGAGCCTCGCGTTGTCCAGAATTGCATTCACCGCATCCACGAGTTCGGCGCGGCCTCCATAGTTGATCGCGAGATTCAAGCGCATTCCGCGATTTTGTGCAGTCCGGTTCATGACGCTTTCTAGTTCGCGCTGCACTGCTTCCGGCAAGCTCTCGAGCCGGCCGATGGCAACAAGCCGAATGCCGTTCCGCATTAAGTTCGGCAGTTCCCTTCGCAAATAAATGCGGAGCAAACGCCAGAGACCCTCAATTTCGTGCCGCGGCCGTTTCCAGTTCTCTACCGAAAACGCATAGAGCGTTAACGCCTCAATACCGAGCTGCGCACAGGTCTCGGCAACCTCGCGAACGGGATCGACCCCGGCCTTATGTCCCATGAGCCGCGGGTAGTTCCGTTGCCGCGCCCACCGGCCGTTGCCATCCATGATGATTGCGATATGAGCAGGAAGGCGCGTGGGATTAAGTTGCGTGGCTACGCGCCAGTCCCGTTCGCCGGGAGAGAGCGCTTCAAGCAGTCGCTTCATAACGTAAAGTTCTATTATACACGAAGCAGATTCCGTACAAGCGTAATTTTTATCCTCCGCTAATCAGCGGAGCAATAACCGCTCCGATGCAGAGAAACGAGCCGAACGGCAGCTCGTATGTCCAACCTTTCCGCGTCCACAGGATGTAAGCCAAGCCGAGAATGGATCCGATAATGGAGCCAATCAGGCAGGCAACCAGATCGTCATCCATGCCGAGAAACACGCCCATGAGTAGGAGCAGCTTGATATCGCCGAATGCGAGCACTTCGCGTTTTCGAAATCGCTGCCAAATATGAGCGACGGCCCAGATCGGAATTGTGAATACTAAGGCCCCGAGGATTGCGTTGATCACGGATCGTGGGCGCCAACCCAGGCCTGCCAAAATCAGATCGCCGATCGCGCTATGCAAGGGGATGAAAAAAGAGCAGAACAGCCCGAGGACGGCACCCCCGATTGTTATCTCATCCGGCAGCAGACGTTCCTCGAGATCGGTCCAAAAGAGGACGATCATGAAAGATTCGAAAATCAGCCATTTGAAAGCGGGAGCTGTGACGCCGTATTTCGCAACAGTGATCGCGAACAGACCGGCGGTCGCTACTTCCACGATGAGATACCGGATTCCGATCGGTTTCCGACATCCGCGGCAGCGGCCGTGAAGCACGAGGTAACTGAGCAGCGGAATGTTATCACGCCAGGAAATTTGAGTTCCGCATTCGGGACAGAAAGAGCGCGGCGTCACAACGGAAAGGTCTCGCGGCAGCCGGTAAATGCAGACGTTCAGAAAACTGCCAAAAACCAGACCCAAAACCGCGGCCAGGAAAATTGGGAGCGGATCAGCGGCCAAGCGCCCTCCGGTAGCATTCGATCGTCTCCTTACAGAGCCGCTCCAGTGTGAACTGTGATTGGATCCTTAGTCGACCCTGCTCGATGAGCTGCTTTGCAAAACGCGTATCGAGGAACAGCCGGTCCATGGCGGCTGCGATCGCCTTCGGCTCGTTGTCCACGAGAATGCCGGAGACGCCGTCTTCAATAATCTCCGGGAGGCCGCCGATCCTGCTTGCTATCACCGGAACGCCAAAACTCAGCGCCAGCAAGGCCGCCGAGCCAAGCCCTTCCGACTTAGTGATATAAACGAACATCGAGGCTCGCTGTAAATCTTCCTGCAAGTTATCGGAGAAGAGCACCTTGCCACGCGTGAGTTGGGCCGCGCTCTCGATCAGCTCTCTTCCCTTCTGCGGATCGGTGGAGGCGAGTGCGACAGCCGGTGCTTCCGGAGTCCACCGAGGCGGTGAACTCACCGGTTCGACAGCGTCGTAGATGACGTCAACGCGACTGCTCGCAACGCCGGCCTCCGCAAGATTCCGCGCGACAAAACGCGACACCGCGATGAAACGAGCGGCACGACCATACTTCCATTTCGAAAAGACGGAGCGCTTTACGGAAAAGGCGACCCGCCGCGAGACAATAAAAGGCCGCCTGCAAGCGATGGCAGCCGCAGTGTGAGCATTCGCATCATGTGCATGCACCAGATCCACGGAGTCCGAATGCCGCCAGACGTTCTTCCATGTGGCCTGTTGCACTTCAAATTTCTCTGACCCGGCTGCGTGCCACAGAGGAGCGCCGGCCCGAGCGAGCAGCAGCGAATCATGGCCTGCCTCCCTCAGTTCTCGCATCAACAGGAGAACCTGATGCTGTCCACCGCGCATCTCTCTGCCGGTGTCGATATGAAGAATGCGCAAGCTAAAATTTGCGCCCGGGACTCATGTGCCGGGCTTTGGCGTATTTGACGTAATTGTAGAAAGCGGCCATGTACGCGATCGTTAGGCCTTCCACTCCATCCAGAAAGCCAAGCTTCAGTACATAAGTCTGGAAGAATGTCCATGGCGGATCAAAAAGGAGTTTGCTGAGCGGGACGTTTTTCTCTCTCGCGGCGATCTCCTGGGCGGCGAGAGTTGTGTAGCTGTCCATCGTGCGCACGTGCTGCGACAGAGAGTCGCACGTGAAGTGGAGGAGGTTCGAATTCAGGTGTCCTATAGAACCGGTAATCTTGACCGTTTCGTGCACGAATTCGCCTACCCACGTGGCTCGTTGCTTGTTGAATAACCTGATCTTGCGGTCCGGATACCAGCCGCTATGCATGATCCAGCGTCCCATGTACTGCGCCAGGCGCGGCACGGTATAGCCATCGAATTTCGGACCTGCCTTCTTGATTTGCCAGATCTCGGCTTCCAGGGCCTCGCTCAAGCTTTCGTCCGCATCAATTGAAAAGATCCAGTCGTTCGCCGCCAACTCCATCGCCATGTTCTTCTGAGTGGCATAGCCGTGCCAGGACGCCTCGACTACACGCGCTCCCAGGTTGCTCGCAATCTCAACAGTCCTATCGTTCGAGCCGCTATCGAGAACGAGAATTTCATCGCAGCAGCGCAGGCTTTCGATGACGCGGCTGATATTCCGCTCCTCATTGAACGTAATGATGGTCGCCGAAATCTTCATCAGCGCCTATGTGAGGCTTACGGGGACGACGCAGATGGACAGCACAAAGATCGCGACGGCAACTCCAAATGAAAATAAGCGGCCTTTCGAAAGCGGAGTCTCATCGTAAACCAGCGGATGTCGTCTTCCAAACAGAAACATCACCGCGGCCCAGATCCACCAAGCCCAATAAAAAAACCCGGCCGCTACCAGTGATGCGATGAAAGCCAGCGTAATGATGCGATGCAGCCGCTCCCCGAACACGGCATATAGAATATGCCCTCCATCCAACTGTCCCATTGGCAGAAGATTGATAGCCGTCGCCAGAAGTCCCGCCCAGGCGGCTACCGCGACTGGATGCAGCGAGATATGAGAGGCAGGAACTCCGGGAAACCGGATCAGTTCTACTAAGCGTAGAGCCAGTGGAGTGCCTAGAGAGACTGCCTGGCTATGCGGAATGACCGGCATCACGCGCGAGGCGAGCACGCCTCCGATCAGGAACGGAATGAGAACAACAAACCCGGCGATCGGACCCGCCACGCCAATGTCGAACAAGGCTCTGCGTGAATAGATCGGCGAGCGAATGCGGATGAACGCGCCGAAAGTTCCGAAAAGAGTTGGGGATGGCAGAAAGTAGGGCAGGCTGGCATCCACCCCCCAACGGCGGCAATCGAAATAGTGCCCGAACTCATGCGACAGCAGGATTACCAGTAGCGGTAAGGAAAACTGTAAGCCCTTCCAAAGGGCCGGGTTTCCCCGGACGAGAAGAACGTACCCTTCGATAATCCACCGGAAGTCCAGGGCGAAGCCGATAGAAAAGCTTTGGTGCAAAGCGTACCCGAAGGCAGTCGTGGATACGAGAGTGGCGCCGAAGAGAAGAACGTTGGCCCACCAGAGGCTAGGCCAACCGAGGCGCAGTACCGGTGGTTGTGGGTTCAGGAAGGTCGGTGTTTCGTCAACGGATTCCGGCTGAGACACACTACTACTGCAGTGTCTGCAGCTCCTTGCCCGGCTTGAAGCGGACAGCCTTCCCCGGAGGGATTGCCACCTCGGCTCCAGTTCTGGGATTACGGCCGATGCCAGTTTTCCGAGGGCGAACGTTGAATATGCCGAACCCTCTCAACTCGATCCGGTCCCCTTCACTCAGCGCCTTCTTCATCGTTTCAAAAACCGTCTCGACAGCCATTTCCGCTTTCGTCTTCGTGATACCGGTACGGTTCACTACTTCGTTGATGATGTCCAGCTTGATCAAGCAGCCTCCAGCATATGATCTGTGTCGGCTAATTCAGCCGAATCGCGCTATCCCCCGGTTTAGCAAAGCAATGTCAATGATAATAAGCGGGTTAGCGCAATGTCAATTCGGTCCTCCCGTGTGTCAAAAAGCCCGGCGCCGTTAAGACACCGGCCTAGCGCATTTATTGCCGAAAGAGCACTCAAATATCTTCCTTATTACCTGCGAACGCCCTCGGAATCCCTAGTAGCAAATCCAAATTACTTTCTTTTCATCGTCTTACGACCTGCCCGACCAAATGGCTTCCGATTTGCAAGGCGAAGGCTGAAGTACTGGGCTGGCCATGAGAACGTTGAAAATCCTGCTCGTGGAAGACAGCGCGAGCGATGTCCGGCTTATCCGAGAGGCATTGAAAGACACCGCGTTACCCGTTCAGATAGTCGTCGCGCGAGATGGCGTCGAGGCCATGGAATATCTCTATAGCACGGCCAATGATGACGTGGGCCGGCCAGATCTAGTGCTGCTCGACTTGAATTTGCCCCGCAAGAACGGTCGCGAAGTCTTGGCCGAAGTCAAGAATTCGTCCATCCTGAAACAAATCCCAGTCCTGGTGATGACTAGCTCACGATCCGAGGACGACGTGAATCAGGCTTACAACCTGAATGCGAACTGTTACATCACTAAACCGGGCGATTTGGACGAATATGTCCATGTGGTCCGCGCGATCGAGGAGTTTTGGTTCCTGACCGCTACTCTTCCCGATGCTTTTCAGAGCTCGCGGACGAGCGTCAGTCAACACGTGGCGTAATACTAAACCGCTGCCGTCTGCCGGGCTGCGGATTTCGCCGCCGCCAGAGCGGCTTCGTAATTCGGGTGGTCCCCAACTTCGTTCACGTACTCCACATGACGGAGCTTGTTCCCCCCGTCCAGCACGAAAATCGCACGGCTCTCAATGCGTAGATCTGGAATCAGAGTCCCGTAGTGTTCCCCGAAGGAACCAGTCCGGTGATCGGATAGCATCGTCACTTTGTTAATGCCAAAGTTCCCGCACCAGCGCTTCTGAGCGAACGGCAAATCCATGCTGATCGTAAAGATCCGGATCTCGTTCAGCTTCCCGGCTTCCTCCTCAAATCGCTTCGTTTGCGCATCGCACACGGGGGTGTCGAGCGATGGGACGACGCTGAAGATGCGGACGCCGGTACCCGTTTTGCTCAGGTCGACCTCCTGCAAAGAGCCATCGACCACCTTGAAATCGGGAGCTTGCTCACCCGGTTTTAACTGCGGTCCAGCCAGTGCCAACGGTTTCCCTTTTAGCGTTGTTGTTCGATTCGCTTGTTCACTATTTGTCATCCGGAACAGTGTAACAGGATAGAAGGCATGCCGCCACCGGTGGCGATTACGGAAGAGGAGAGTGATCTAAATCACTTTTGGAAGTTCGCACACGAAATTCTGGCATTCGTAAATTGTGATGCGCCCCTTACGTTCCAGGCCCGCCAGAAAGGGCGAGGCCTGACGCAAATCGCTAGCGGCCTCATCGGAAAGCGCCAGCACCAACGCATATGGATTGAAGGCCTTTCTCGCTTCCGCCAGAATCCGTTCTACTTGTGAATCGACGTGTTCGCACCGCACGACGGTCTGATTCGGCTCACTAAGCCGGCGCCCGATCGCCACCAGCATTTGCGGCGCCATCGTCGGCTGGGCTTTCAATTTTGGTGCGAAAACAGCCAGGGCTCGATCCGCGTTTTTTCGAAATCCGTCGTTTCCTGTGAGGTGATTTAACCGAATTAAGACCTCAATCGCGACGGAGTTCGCGGACGGCTCTGCACCATCGTAATCTTCCTTCATCCGCAACAAAATGTCCGGAGCATTCGGTTCCGTACTAAAAAATGCTCCAGCTTCTGAATCTTCAAACCTTTGGAATCCCCGAGTGGACAAGTCCAGCGCCGTTTCCAGATATTGCGCTTTTCCGGTTGCCTCGAATAGATCAACCATCGCTTGCGCAAGGAAGGCGTAATCATCCAGAAATGCAGGAATACCGGCTTCTCCGTCGGAGTATCGCCGTAAGAGCTGCCCCGAACTTTGGTCGTACATACGGGTGAGGATGAACCGAGCAGCGCTTTCCGCCATTTGCAGATGGCGTTCTTCGCGAAGCGCGATCCCCGAACGCGCGAGCGCCGAGATGCTCAGCGCGTTCCAGGCCGTGAGCACTTTGTTATCGAGATGGGGCCGCGGCCGCTTCGAACGCGCCTCGAAGAGAATCTTCGAAGAGCGCTCGAGAGATTCGCGTACGGCCGAGAGCGGCAGGCCATGACACTGGGCGATTTCCTCGTCAGGCGTTGCCGCGAACAAAATATTTTCATCCGTGAACTCCCCATGAGGGTCTTGGGCTACATTGCCGCTTGGTTGCACGCCGAATCGCTGGCAAAACATCCGCGCATGCTGAGGCTCGAGCAACGCCTCAATTTCTCGCTGTTGCCATACATAAAAGGCGCCCTCGCGCGAATGCGCCGGGTTCTCGGGATCCGGGCTATCCGCATCCTCGGCGGAGTGAAATCCGCCCTCTGAATCCGCCAAATCCCGTTCCAGATAGGACACGATAGCCCGCGCTGCGCAGGCGAATTTCTGTTCTCCAGTTGCCTGATATGCCTCCGCATAGGAAGTGATCAATTGCGCCTGGTCGTACAGCATTTTTTCGAAGTGCGGCACGAACCAGCGTTCGTCGACTGAATACCTATGAAATCCCCCGCCAAGGTGATCGTTCATCCCGCCGGCTGCCATGGCACGGAGTGTCTGAGTCACCATTTCAAGCGCTTCGGCGTTCTTGCTGATCGAGAAATAGCGCAGAAGGTAATTCAATGCCACCGGCCGCGGAAACTTCGGAGCCCCTCCAAAACCTCCCCACCGTGGATCAAAGCTCCGCCGGAATTGCCAGAACGCCGATTCAAACAGCTCCCGATCCGGCTCAATCGCGGTAGCGGCGGAGGCGCTTATGGCGCGCAATTGCTCCATCACGTTCGCGCTGGAGGATTCGATTCTGCCGCGCTCCTGTTTCCAGGCTCGTGCCAGATGCTCAAGAACTTCGCGAAACCCGGGGCGGCCGTAGCGGCTGTCGGGGGGGAAATAGGTGCCGCCAAAAAACGGCTTCAAATCCGGCGTCAACCACACCGACATGGGCCAGCCGCCACTTCCGCTAGAGGCCTGAACGAATAACATATAGATCCGGTCGACATCAGGGCGTTCCTCACGATCGACCTTGATCGGAATGAATTCGCGATTCAGTATCTCCGCCGTCGGCTCATCTTCGAACGACTCGTGCGCCATCACATGGCACCAATGACAGGTCGAGTAACCGATAGAAAGGAAGATCGGCTTATCTTCACGGCGCGCCTTCTCAAAGGCGCGCTCGCCCCAAGGCAGCCAGTTTACCGGGTTATACGCATGCTGCCGTAAGTACGGACTTTTCTCATCAATGAGAGCGTTCGTGGGCAATCAATTCCCTATCGGGCCAACATTTCCCGGCGCCGAACCTTTCGAGGGAACAACCGGTAGCGGTTTGCGCGGAACCATTTCATCGCGATTGGCAAAGTCGTAAACCAGCGCGGCGATCACCGCGGAGGCCTGCATCAAATCCTCCGGAATCGCGTGTTGATACGTGTCCATATCGGAGTGATGCGTAACTGTGCCGTAATCCAGCGGGTCCTGGATGAACTGAAATCCCGGCAATCCGACATCATCGAACGAAAGGTGATCCGTGCCGCCAGTGTTCTTCAAGGTGATCGTCGTTACGCCCATATCGTGAAAGGGCTGCATATATTTGTCAAAAAGCGGACGTGCCGCATCGTTGCCCTGCAGATAGACGCCGCGAATTTTCCCGCTGCCATTATCGAGATTCAGGTAGACGTCCAACTTGGCGTGGTCCGGCTTTACTTCCATCGTCTTTGGATCAGCGAAATGAGCCTTAACGTAGGCCTTCGACCCGTACAAGCCTTGCTCTTCGCCACTCCAGAGTCCGATGCGCACGGTCCGGTTCATTTTGAGATTCAGCGTCTTTAGAATGCGCATCACTTCGATCATCACCGCGCTTCCAGCACCGTTGTCCGTGGCGCCGGTACCTGTATGCCAGGAATCGAAGTGAGCGCCAACCATCACCACCTCATCCTGCTTTGTCTGGCCCGGGATCTCGCCAATGATGTCCTGGCCGTCTACATCGCTATTGGAATACTTCGCGTCGACGTTCATGCGCATCGTGACCGGCTCCTTTTTCTCGGCCAACCGTGTTAACCGGGAATACTGCTCTTCGGTCACGACGAATGTGGCCGGCGCGAGCGGATCCTTGCTCTCGTGCGAACCGGCAGCCTCCGCAAAGAGCAGGCCATTATGCGCGCGGCGATCCGCGGTAATCACCCCGAGCACACCTTCAGCACGGAGAAACCGGCCGCGCTCCGCAAGCATTCCCTCGTATCTGTCGAAGAGTTCGTCCATTACGGAATTCGGAAGGCTGGCGAAGTACTTGCTCGCTTCCTCCTGATTCTCAGGAACTTTCAGTTCGTCGATACCGATATTGCGCTTCAGGCTGGGCTCAGGCGCCTGCGCAATTTCGGCGAGTTCCGCGTCGGTGTACCGCCGGAACAGAGGCTTCGTCGAAGGCGGCGGATTGACTGGTTCAGAGACCAGGACGATCTTTCCTTTCAGCTTGCCGTGCCATTGGGTTTTGTACTTTTGGAAAGCTTCCTGTTGCGCCTTCATGTCAAACCGGTTTGCCGGCTGTACTACCGGTGCATAAAGCACGTCTCCCGACTCTGTGCCGTGCGTCGGCGCGCTCCACGCCAAAGGAGCCGCAACCAGATGCGAATAACGCGGAGCGGTCATCTCCAGCGTGTAGGTCTGTAAGGACCAGCTTCTGCCAAACGGACCCCATTTTTCCGTGTGTACGTTTGCCAGGCCGTACTCTTTGAGGCGCGACACCGCCCAATCCGCAGCCTGGTCGAACTCGGGTGAGGCGGTCAGACGAGGCCCGTAACGATCCGCCAGATAATAGAGCTGTTCCATAACCTTCGAGTTGTCGAAAGCCTCCATCTTGATGCGATGAACGGTATCAAGATTGGCGTCCTGTGCGGCGATTGCCTTGAGGCAGAGCGTGGAAAGGAATAGAAGGGCGGCGATCCGGCGCATGGTCCGGTTGTATCACGCCGCAAGCGGGCGGAATTTCGTCCTATTGCCCGGAATGAGCGGAAGCTGTGGAAGCGGCGTGGGAGCTATGTTTCGAGACGGGGTTGCCCAAAGCTAATAACTCTTCAATATGCTGCTGGATGGCGTTATTGTTCATGAGCCTCTGCCAGTCGGCGCTCTCTCCCGCGGGCGTCTGGTAATGGATGTAACCCTTGCGATCGATCAAAACAAGCTGCGGGACAACCATTCGCTCTGCCATATTGAATCCCATGAAGGACATCATCTGATCCCTAGGTATGTAACCGACGGGGAAGCCGACCTGGAAACTCTGAGCGAACATCTGCACGATCTGGGCAGCCTGATCCGGCGTTCTGCCTTCATCGAGGGCGTTGATGGCAAGATCGATCGCCTGAAACCCTTTGGGACCGTACTCCTGCTCGAACTTTGTCATCTCGCGAGAGGCGGCCTGACAATGAGGACAGGTGGTCAGGATGAACTCGAGCGCGACCACTTTGCCCCGATACTGGCTGAGCAGCCGTTGTCCCTGGCCGGGCAGGGTAAATGCCAACTCCGGGGCTTTCCGTATCTCGGTCTGCTGAGCTTCCAAAGAAGAGGAGATGAGCGCAAAGCCGAAAATAGAGATCAGTGTCGTTTTCACCGGGTCTTAACTCCAAAGCAACAGTGTACCCGGAAAGGGTTTCCGGCTCACAACCTCTGACGGAGGATCATCACACCCCGTATTACCATCGAATGCTGTGCACCTTGACCCCATCCTGTACGCGACTCTACTGCGCTTAGCGATCGCTTTGGCGCTCGGATCGGTGATCGGTATCGAACGACAGTGGCGGCAGCGTGCGGCAGGACTACGCACGAATACGCTTGTTTGTTTGGGTGCGGCGGCATTTGTGGACCTTGGGTCGACACTGGCAAGCCCGACGAGCATTGTTGCCTACGTTGTGTCCGGAGTTGGGTTTTTAGGAGCCGGCGCGATCATCAAGGAAGGCGGCGGGATTCGTGGATTGAATACAGCCGCGACGCTCTGGTGTTCGGCGGCCGTGGGAGCCTGCGCCGGAGCGGGAGCACTGATTACATCGGTCTACGTAACAGCCCTGCTGATGGTAATTAATCTTGCTTTTCGGCCGCTATCCAGATTTATTGACCGGCGTTCTCTGAAGCCAGACGTGAACATCATCTACCGTCTAACGGCGACCTGCTCCGATACTCACGAGTCTGAGGTGCGGCACACATTGCTAACCGCCTTAGCCGAGCGGCCGGTGGTTCTCCGCGCGCTTCGCACCGAGGACATGGAAGAGGACCATGAGATACGCCTGCGAGCCGAGATCGAGTCTCCGACACGAGATGAAACTCTTCTGGAACAGATTCTGCAACGGCTTCGGAAAGACCCGACGGTTTCGTCGGTCGAGTTTGGCGAGGGAACTTTGGATGTCGAGTAACACTATTCAGGCGAGCGCCCGGACTAGAAACGGCAAGCCTTCTGAGCCGTTGAATTCATGCTCGCCGGGGAAGATTTGCTGGCGGGCGCGTTCAGGCACGCCGAAAACCTCGTAGACCCTCTTCACGCGGGCGAAGCTTTCACGCGTGGCATTCACGGGAAAAATCGGATCACGGTCGCCGCCTTCTGAAAAGAGCGGCCTGGGCGCAATCAAGCCTGCGACATCGTAGCTTTCGGCGTAGTTCAAAATGCCCGGCACGTAGTTATCGATGCAATGCGAGATGCTCATGATGCTGTCGCGAAACGTGTTGAGATAGCCGCTGATGAACGCCGCCTGAATACGGGTGTCGAGTGCCGCAGAAAACTGGGTACAGGTTCCACCGCCTGATATGCCCATACATCCGATACGTTTGGCATCCAGTTCCGGCCGGGTCGCGATCCAATCAATGGTTCGCATCACATCCCACACACGCCAGCCGATCATCGTTTGACCGAACAGCAAAGCGGAGCCGGCGGAAGGTTGGCAAGCAGTCTCCCGCGGACCTTTACTTTCAGTGGTCGGATCGCGGCGGCACCCAAAGGCCATGGGCTCGATCGCGACCGCAGCCAGTCCGTGCTCGACAACCTGAATCGCGAAGTCATGCTGATAACCGGGCTTGCCGGTTCGGTCGCGTCCATTTTCATCGATGCCGACGATATCATCCACACCTCGCCCGTGTCCTGGAATGCAGATGACCGCTGCACACGGAAGGTGGGCGGATTTGGGGAGTAAGAGATACCCAAGCACACCAACGCCAGGTCGGCTCTCAAAGGCAAACTTTTCCCGGCGATAGCCTGGAAAATCGCGGATTTCGAGCGTTTGCGACTGAAGCGGCGTGCGCTTCGGAAAGCCACCAAGAAGCTCGATCAGTTTGGCGCGCAACTGCTGCTGCCAAGCTTCGGCCTCGGCTTTGCTCGTCGCACGGAACGTGAGTTGCAATGGAGCAGACTTATATTGCTCGAGCGTCCAGTAGACCGGGTCGAAATTGTGGGGATTCATCTTATTGTCCATGCCGGCAAGTGCTCCCCGGTAGCTGGACCCCGAACTCGCGAGCGAAGGAAGTATGGCCGCGCCGAGGGCGCCGGATCCGAGCTGGCGGCGAGTAATGGTCTTGCGCATTTGTGGCGATTATAGACCGCGACTCGCTAACCAATTGGATCAATTCATCTTTGCTTCCTCGGCACGCAAGATATACTTAAGAACGGAGTTCCCCTTTGAATTTGCGCGGATTTGTGCGTCTATTCACGCACATTCAGTTACTTCCGGTGCTCGAAAACGGCGAAGAGACCACCCTCGTCGGCGGACAGGCAGTTATGGAGGGCGTCATGATGCGGACGCCACACAGCTACTGCGTGGCCGTGCGCAAGCCAGATGGCGAGATCGTCACTGAAGAGAGTCCGCTGCCACGGCTATCTCAACGCTATCCAATATTCAAGCTGCCTGTCTTCCGCGGCTTGGGAACGCTGGGGCATGCGATGTGGCTTGGAATGAAAGCGCTGAGGTTTTCAGCCCAATGCGCTGTCGAAGGCATCAAGGGCGGGAACGAGGCGGAAGTAAAACCACGTGAAAAGAAGGAACTCGGGGCGGGAGCAATGGCACTGCAGATCGCCTTTTCGCTGCTGTTCATGATCGCGCTTTACAAATTCGTCCCGCTTTATGTTGCGACGCTGCTGGGGCAGCATTTTCATGCGATCAGCAGCCGGTTTGCGATCAATATGGTAGATGGCACGCTGCGGATCGCGATTTTCCTGGGTTTCATGTTCCTGTTGTCCCGCTTGAAGGATATGCACCGCATATTCGAGTACCACGGCGCCGAGCACAGAGTGGTGTTCAACTTCGAATCGGGTCAGCCGTTGACGGTCGAGAATGCACAACGGTTCGTAACTTGGCATCCCCGCTGCGGCACGAGTTTCCTGGTCGTCGTGCTGATCATCGCGCTGATCTGCTATGCATTTCTACCCTTCGACAGTTTTTGGGTGAAGCTTGTGGCCCGGATCGCACTACTTCCTTTGATCGTGGGCGTTAGCTATGAAGTCATTCGTTATGCGGCGAAGCGCCAGAAAGGACTCATGTCAGTGTTGACGCGACCGGGCCTATGGCTGCAACGAGTAACGACCCAGCCACCATCCAATGAGCAGGCGGAAGTGGCAATTCATGCGCTCGATCGGGCGATGGAACTCGAGAAAGCGCAGGGCGGCGTTTTGGTCATCGCCTAACATCAACCACCCACCGGCACAAAATGCAATATATCGAGAGATTGGAAGAGGCCGAGGCACGCTATAGCGACCTGACGGAGAAAATGGCGGATCCGAAGGTCATCAGCGACTCGGAGGAGTACCGCAAAGTAGCTAAGGCGCAGAGCGAACTGGCCGAGCTGGTGGCGAAGTTCCGCGAATGGAGGAAGACCGATCAGGAATTGAGCGATGCGCGCCTGATGCTCGAAGACAGCGACGCTGATCTCCGGCAGATGGCGCAGCTCGAGGTTGCGCGGCTGGAGCCCGAGGTGGCTGCCATCGAGCAGGAACTCCAAGTCCTGCTGCTTCCGAAGGACCCGAACGACGAGAAGAACGTTGTGCTCGAAATCCGCAAGGGCGCAGGCGGCGACGAAGCATCGCTGTTCGCGGCCGAAGTGTTCCGCATGTACTCGCGGTATGCGGAAGAACAGGGCTGGAAGGTCGAAGTTACCTCGCTGAGCGAATCGTCGGTCGGCGGATTGAGCGAAGTCATTGCGATGATCAGCGGCCGCAAAGTGTACAGCCGCATGAAATACGAGAGCGGAGTGCATCGGGTGCAACGAGTTCCAGCGACCGAAACGCAAGGACGCGTGCATACTTCAACGATCACGGTGGTCGTGATGCCGGAAGCGGATGAAGTAGACGTGCAGATTGATCCGAAAGACATTCGAATCGACACGTTCTGCTCATCAGGGCCCGGCGGTCAGTCGGTGAACACAACGTATTCGGCCGTGCGGATCACGCACTTGCCGACGAACACAGTTGTGTCTTGTCAGGACGAGAAATCGCAGATCAAGAACCGCGCAAAAGCCATGCAGGTGTTGCGATCGCGGCTCTATCAGATGGAGCTTGAGAAGCAGATGGCGCAGATCGGCGCCGAGCGCAAGAGCATGGTGGGGACGGGCGACCGGAGCGAAAAGATTCGCACCTACAATTTCCCGCAGAACCGCCTGACGGATCACCGCATCGGGCTAACACTGCACCAGTTGGATCTGATCATCGAAGGCCGGCTACAACCCGTAGTCGACTCCTTGACGAGCTATTATCAGGCCGAGCGCCTACGCGATCAGGGACGCGCGGCTTAGATCTTCCGATCGCACCGAGGCGGGCAAACTCGGACGTGACGCTTCAAACTGCTCTGCTTCAGGGCACTGAAATTCTTTACAAAGCGGCGATTCCCGTTCCACGGCTTACTGCCGAAGTGCTCTTGTGCCATGCCTTGCACTGTGAACGCGCGTATCTCTATGCGCACGCCACGGATGAGCTAACCCAACTTGCATGGATCCATTACGGCCGTTATCTAAACCAACGGTTGAAGGGTAAACCGACCCAATACATCACGCACCGGCAAGAGTTTTTCGGCCGCGATTTCTATGTAAATACGGACGTGCTGATTCCCCGCTCTGAAACCGAACATCTGGTAGAAGCGGCCATGGAATTTCTGAAAGACCGGCCGGATGCGCGCGTGCTCGACGTGGGAACAGGATCGGGAGCGATAGCCATTTCAGTGGCGCTCGAGAGCCGTCGAACCGTCCTCGCGTCAGACATCTCTTGGGTCGCGCTTGCGGTTGCGGAGCGAAACCGCAAGGCCCACGCTGCACAGGTTCGGTTTTTCGTGGGGGATCTGGTAGAAGCGATTGCCGCGAACTCAATCGATCTCTTGATTTCCAATCCGCCTTACGTGCCGGGAGCGGACCAGGCGAATATGCAGTCGGAAGTGCGCGATTGGGAGCCGCACATCGCGCTGTTTGCCGGTGATAGTGGGTTCGAGATTTATCAGCGGCTGATTTCAGGCGCGGAATCCGTCATCCGGCCAGGTGGACGCTTACTGATGGAACTGGGATATCAGTCACTCGCAGGCGTGCAGGAAATTCTGGCGACTCGCTGGAACGATATTGCAGTACTCTCAGACTTAGCAGGGTTGCCGCGGGTGATCGGAGCAACTCTGCGCAGCTAACTCAATGCAGCGGCTTATCTGCCATGTGGATATGGACGCGTTCTTCGTGTCGGTGGAGGAGTTGTTCGATCCATCGTTGAAGGGCAAAGCCGTGGTCGTGGGCGGACAGAAGGATCAGCGAGGTGTGGTAGCCGCTGCATCGTACGCCGCGCGTAAATACGGAGTACATTCGGCCATGCCGCTGCGCACCGCCGGACAGCTCTGCCCGCACGCGATTTTTGTGGAGGGCCATCCCGAACGGTATCGCGACTACTCGAAAAAGGTCTTCCATGTTCTGAACCGGTTCTCGCCGCTGGTCGAAATGGCTTCGATCGACGAAGCCTATCTCGATCTCACCGGAACGGAACGGCTGCACGGAGCGGCGATGCGTGTGGCGCATTCCCTGCATGAAGCGATTTGGGAGGAGACAAGTCTGCACTGCTCGCTGGGATTGGCGTCCTCGCGCTTGGTTGCTAAGATTTCCTCCGATCAGGCGAAGCCCCACGGCGTCTTGTACATCTTGCCGGGTCAGGAAGCGCGATTTCTGGCGCCGCTGGATGTGCGCAAAGTGCCCGGAGTCGGCAAGAAGACCGAAGCCGCTTTGCATGGGATAGGAATAAGGAAAGTAGGCGATCTGGCCTCTCTGGACGAAGCATTCCTCGCTGCCCGTTTCGGCAAGTGGGGTTTGGCGCTGGCGGGAAAGGCGCGCGGAGAAGACGCGGGGGGATGGTTCGACTCGGAGATCGGAGCGAATGAGGACCCAAAATCGATCAGTCACGAAATTACATTCAACGAAGATACGAACGTCAGCGATCAACTGGAGACCACTCTGCTCAAACTCTCGGAGATGGTCGCGAAGCGTTTGCGAGAGCACCGTCTCTACTCGCGAACGATTCAGCTCAAGCTGCGGTTTGAAGATTTCTCGACGATTACCCGGGCCGAATCGCTCGACCACGCGACGCAATTGGACCGCGAGGTGGCGGGAGCGGTGATCGGACTTTTTCGAAAAGCATGGGACGGTAAAACACCCGTTCGACTTTTGGGCGTCCATGCCGGCTCCTTGCAGGATTCCGAGGGGCAGATGAGTTTGCTCGAAGAGCCGCGGACGGCCCGCCT
>JAFATG010000140.1 GCA_019244055.1 Acidobacteriaceae bacterium
CTACATGCGGTGAGTACGCACGCCAGGCAGCGCGTTCTAGCTGTTCATCTGCAACTGCATCCGGCCGCCGACGGGCTCAACAGTCTCGAGCAGTCCTGGAAAAAACCACTCCTGGTTCTGCTTGCAGCGGCCGCGGGACTGCTCCTGATCGCCTGTTTGAATCTGGCGGGCTTGCTGATGGTTCGGGCCAGCGCTCGTCAGCGGGAGATCGCAATCCGGCGCTCGGTCGGTGCTACGCGGCGACAGATCGTTTTGCAACTGCTGTCGGAAAGCGTTCTACTGGCACTCATCGGGAGCGTGCTGGGCATCTTCCTGTCGCTTGCCCTGACACGCGGCATTCTGCATATGCTTCCGCCGGACGCGGGCGGAGGCTGGATCACTAGCGGCTTGAACTGGCCGGTGATTGGGACCACTTTGTTGGTATCGGCGGTTGCCGGTCTGGCCTTCGGCCTATTTCCAGCCTGGCAGGTCAGCGCCGAAAACGCGGCTTCGACGCTCAAGGATCAGGGACGCCAAGCTGTCTCCGGGGCTGCTCAGACGCAGTGGCGGAGAGCGCTGATCGTTTTCGAAATCGCGCTTTGTGTCGTGCTTCTCGCTGGCGCCGGCTTGTTCACCAAGAGCTTCGTCAAGCTTCTGCATCACAACCCCGGATTCCACACCGAGAACTTGGAAACGTTCACGGTCGACCCGGCACTGAGCCGCTATACGACTGCGCAGGCGCTGAACCTCTACAGCCAGATCGAGCAACGTCTAGCGGGCCTTCCCGGGACGACAGCGGTTTCGTTCTGCCACCTCGGACCTTATTCCGGCGACGACTCCTCAACGAACGTCAGCGTGGAAGGCTATCACGCGCGCGAGGACGAAAACATGGACGCCGGCAGGAATCTCGTCGCGCCCGGTTTTTTCCGCACAATCGGAATTCGGTTGCTTTCCGGACGGGAATTCACTGCTGCCGATGTGCCAAACGCGCAGAAGACGGCGATCGTGAACGAGGCCTTCGTCAAACGCTTTATTCGCGGCCGAGATGCCGTAGGCACGAACATGTCGATCGGTGGCGGTAAGAAACTCGATATTGAGATCGTCGGCGTTGTCCCCGATGCGCAACTAGGAAGCCTGCGGGACACACCAAAGCCCTTTTACTATCTTCCTTTTTTGCAGCCCGATCAACTGAGCGCGCCAGCCCCGCAGGCAGTGTTCCTGGTGCGCACCCGCAACGACGATGCCAGCTTGCCGGCTGCGATTCGACAGATCGTAAATTCGCTCGACCGATCATTGCCCGTCACATCGATGGAGAAAGTCCAAGTGCGGATCCAGAACTCGGTATACCGCGATCGAGCGGTTGCAGTACTCACGAGCACGTCGGGGTTTTTGGCCTTGCTGCTCGCGAGCTTGGGACTATATGGAGTGGTCGCCTATAGCGTGAGCCGCCGCACGGCCGAGATCGGCATTCGCATGGCGTTGGGAGCGCGGCGCGAATCTATCTTCGCTCTCATTTTGCTTGAAGTGATGTGGATGATTGCGGCCGGCGTTGCAATAGGCGTCATTGCAGGGCTGGGATTGACGCGCGCGCTCGCATCGCAGCTCTTTGGAGTGGCGCCCGCCGACATTTCCGTTTTCGCTGGCGCTGTGGCGGTGCTGTTCGCAGTAGCCCTGCTGGCGGGTGCGATTCCGACGCTGCGGGCCGCGCGTGTTGATCCGATGAGTGCGCTTCGCTACGACTAGCAAATTCACAGCCCGCAAGAACCGACGGGCTGTGCCACACTTCACACGCTATACTCGTTACTGCCCCCGATGAGAAGGGGACCAACTAGTCACAACTCCAGGGTCGAACACGATCGACGCGACGAACGGGAACCGAAAGGTTCCCGTTTCGCTTGTTATGGACACTCTCAATGAAGCTTGCGGAACGGATGAACCGAATAGAGGTTGAATCCGCCTTTGACGTACTCGTAAAAGCGCGCGAACAGGAGGCAGCGGGCCAGAACGTTATTCATCTCGAGATCGGCGAGCCTGATTTCGATACGCCGCGGCACATTGTGGAGGCCGCCACGCGCGCTCTCGACGAGGGCTGGACGCATTACGGTCCGGCGCAGGGATTGCCGGAACTTAGGGAAGCAGTAGCGGCGTATATCTCGCGCACGCGCGGCGTACAGGTGGGGCCGCAACAAGTTTGCATCGTCCCCGGCGGAAAACCGATCATCTTTTTTCCGATGCTCGCTCTGCTCGAGCCGGCCGATGAAGTGCTGTATCCCGATCCGGGGTTTCCCATCTATCGTTCGATGATACGCTTTCTGGGCGCGAAACCGGTTCCCATTCCGCTCATCGAGGAGCGCGGGTTCGCACTCGACCTTAATCTGCTGCGTGATCGCCTCACGAATCGTACGAAGATGGTGATTCTGAACTCGCCGCAGAATCCGACAGGCGGAGTTGTCCCGGGGGATCAGATTACTCAGATCGCCGAACTGATTCGCGATCGCGATGTGATTGTCCTATCAGACGAGATCTATTCACGTATTTACTACGGGCCACAACCTCCTGCTTCGATCGCCAGCGTCCCCGGCATGATCGAGAGGACAATTATTCTCGACGGTTTTTCGAAGACGTACGCGATGACGGGATGGCGGCTCGGTTACGGCGTTATGCCGGAGTGGCTGGTAGACGCAGTGAACAAACTGATGATCAACTCGAATTCCTGCGCAGCGAGTTTCACCCAGCGCGCAGCCATTGAAGCTTTGAACGGACCGCAAACGGACGTGGACCGGATGGTTGTGGAGTTTCGAAGGCGGCGGGATGCGTTCTGTGCCGCGTTGAACCAGATCCCCGGTTTCCACTGTGGGCTGCCAGGCGGAGCTTTTTATGCCTTCGCCAACGTGCGTGAGACGGGCATTCCCTCGAAGAAACTAGCCGATCTCCTCTTAAAGGAGGCAAGCGTCGCCTCGCTTGACGGTGGTTCTTTCGGCGAGTATGGCAATGGATACTTGCGCTTGAGTTACGCAAATTCACTGGAGAACTTATTAGAGGCGGCGCGACGGATGCGACAGTTGTCTGGTTCCTGGGCGTAGTTTGGAATATGGAAACAGGTCTTCGTAATCGGGTCGCTATCATCGCCGGAGCCAGCCAAGGCTTAGGGCGCGCGACGGCACTGGCCTTTGCAGCCGAAGGAAGTCACGTTGCACTTTGTTCGCGTGATTTAGGGGCACTCGAAAAACTCGCGGGCGAGATTCGCGGCAGCTTCGGTGTTGAGGTGCAGGTGGGATCGGTCGACGTGCGTGACCGCGAGGCGGTGGAAAGATTTGTGGGCGAGACGCAGTGTCGATTTGATCGCGTCGATATTTGCGTCGCAAACGCCGGGGGTCCTCCCGCGAAACGATTCCTGGAGACTACGAACGAAGAATGGGACGACGCCTTTCGTTTGAATCTTCGCAGCGCCGCGGTTCTGGCGCGCGCAGTCATTCCGCACATGCAGCGCAGACGCTGGGGCCGGATCATCACGATTACATCGATTACAGTTCGCGAGCCGCAGCCGCAACTCGTGCTTTCCAATGCCATACGCGCGGGAGTTATGGGCTTGGTTCGAACGCTCGCGACAGATTTCGGGAAAGATGGCATTTTGGTAAACAACGTGGCACCCGGCTACACGGCCACTGACCGGTTGAATGAAATCGTGGTCCGTCGCGCCGCAACGTCGGGCGAGAGTAGAGAGCAGATTGAAAAAGCCTGGACGGATCAGATTCCAATTGGGCGTTTAGGACGGCCGGAGGAGATTGCGGACGCGATCGTCTGGCTGGCTTCTAACCGAGCTTCGTTCGTGACCGGACAAACCCTTCTGGTCGACGGCGGCATGTATAAAGGTCTGTAAGAGGAAGAGATTAATGGGCGAGTCAAACGAAAAGGCATTACAAGGCGGGGTAAAACATGTCCGCTGGGATGAGATCCCGCGGGAAACGATGAACCCGCTGTTCGATCGTCAGTTAGTGGTCGGCAGCCAGATCATGGTGGCCCGGATCATTATGAAGAAGGGCTGTGAAGTTCCTACCCACAGCCATCAGAACGAGCAGATCAGCCATATACAGTCCGGCTCTATGCGATTTACGATCGAAGGGAAAGAGATCACTCTGAAGGCGGGGGAATTTCTGTGCATTCCCCCTCATTTACCGCATTCCGCGGTGGCGCTAGAGGACATGGTGGGAATCGATATTTTCACGCCGCCGCGCCAGGACTGGATCGACAAAACAGATCAATATTTACGCCGTTGAGACAGTTCCGTAGCCAAAGATCGTACGATGGTAGGAGGACTGCAATCCCTCTCGCTCGAACGGCCTTAATTTAAGTGTCTTCACGTATCTGGCTCGGTGCCGCTATCACATGGATCGGCGCGATTTTTTTCTCATCGACGACGCTCGCCTCTCAATGGTGCGAGGCGGCGTTCACCAAGTTATCTGACCTGCTGTTTGGCAGTAGTCACGGATATCCTTCTTACAATGTCATTCATCTGATTGCTGACAAGAGCGTTCATGTCGTTCTTTTTCTTGTTCTCGGAGTGCTGCTGTGGAGGGCCCTGCCTCCGACACCCAGGAAGTGGGCGATTATTCTGGGAGCTGGGCTATTTGTGGGTTCCTGCAGTGAATTCCTCCAACGCTTTTTCCCTGGACGCGATCCCGCCGTTCGCGATGTCTTCATTAATTTGGGCGGCACTGGGCTCGGCGTCGTTCTCTGTCTGATGCTGGCGCGGCGACCGGCCGATGTGGATTCGGGAAAGCCGGACCCAGTAAGTATGCTGGCCAACAAGTAGTTCTATGCCACCGTTCGTTGGTGGTGGTATGATTGCTTGATTCCTGCAGATGCACGACAAGGATGGCGCAAGCGATGTCTGTTGCGCTTCATGATTATGCTTCCTGGCAACATCCGTTTCGCCAACAGCGAATCTACATTCGGTCTGCGGTAATTCAGTCTCTTGCCACCGAAGCGCTACGTTCTATCAAGGGACAGCAGGTTGGGGAGATCGGAGGCATCCTTTGGGGCACACGCCCTTCCGCTGCGGACGAGCCGCTGGTCATTGATGATGCTGAACTGGTACCTAGCGAGGGTCGGCTTTACAACGCGACTGCCGCGGATACTAGCAACCTGGCCCGGGCGCTGAGAAACCGGAAACCCGGAAGCGATTTGTCATGCGTGGGGTATTTTCGCACTTCCATTGACGACGACCTCCGCCTTACAGCCCGCGATCAGGAGCTGATCGAGAAGGAAATACGCGATCCGGACGCCGTTTTCCTGATTATCAAGCCGTTCGATATCGGTGTTTGTATGGCTGGATTCTTCTTTTGGGAGGACGGTCAGTTACAAACGGATGTGAGCGATCTCGAGGTTCCGTTCATTGTAACTGAGACATCGAAGCTCAAAGATTCTGTCACTCCGGATGTGGCGGAAGCTGCGATACCCGAAAGCCAGGCTTGGCCGGTGGTTGAAAAGCCTTCATTGGCGACGTCTGAATCACAAACTCAGCCTCCCAAGGCTGTTCCGAAGCCGCCGATTACTCCAAATGGTCACCCAGAGCCTGCACATTTCCCCAGGGGTAGCGAATCACAGGCTCCGAAAGCAGACGAATCGGCTGGAGTGGCAAGCGAAGCAGCAGTTCCAACAGCGAGCGAATCGCTTCCAAGGGCACACAAGTTTGCCTGGTGGCGAGGTTGGCCGCTTCTAAACCTGATTCTCGGCCTTGTGCTCCTAGTCCTGGCGGGTACCTTGACATATTCGGTCTGGTCCGGGTCCCGGTTACGTCTTCAGAGTTCAATCGGTCTCAAGGTGGTTCGCGCTTCAGACGGACAGCTCAACGTGAGCTGGAATGGCAACGCTCCGCTGGTCGCGAAAGCCCAGGGCGGAAAGCTCACGATCCTCGATGGTACGATCTCGCACCCGTTCACATTGGATTCCGCGCAGCTGCGTTCCAGCCGGATTTTCTATATGCCAAGCGGCGCCGATGTACAGTTTGTGCTTGAGATCTATTCGAAGAATAACCAACGCGTGACGCAGTCGGTTCGGGTGCTCTCATCCGATCTGGCGTCAGGCCGGGATACGTCGGCGGTTACGGTTCTGGTTAAGCCTGCAACGCGAGTTGCTCAGTCCAGAGCCCCGGCCAAGCCAAGAGGGCACGACAGATCGAGGGCTGGCGGCGAAACAAAATCACAGCCAGCCGCGACCGCTTCAAAACCGGAGGTAAACACAGCACCCGAACGGAAGAATCCGCCTAAAGCACCGGTGAAGACTGAGGAGGTCCCCGATGCGCGGAAAATGGCTAGGGCGCTCCCCCTACATCCATCTCCATCGCCAGCGCGAGCCCCAAAGAATTCCAATCCCGTTCTGCCTCGGCGGGACACTGAGATACCGGACTCCTCGCCGATGATTGCACTAGTCGACGGAAAGAAACGAGCCATTTACATGCCGCCTCAGCCGCTCGAAAAAGTCATGCCTGACATGAGATCGCTAAGCGGCTTGACAATCGACAGGAACATCCAGGTCACCGTGCATGTCACGGTGGACCTAACCGGGCGCGTGGTTGAGGCGGACCTGTCAGCTGTGGATTTCAACACCAGCAGCGCACTTGTGCAGGCGGCGATTGCCGCCGCGCGGCAGTGGACGTTTCAACCCGCCACGCTCGACGGCAAGGCGACTTCGGCCGAGCACATCATTGTGTTCAAGTTTCATCCCTAGCTGGGCGGCACTTTGGGCGGCAGCTATGGGCCGCCCGTGCGTTTATGGCGCCAAAGCGTTGATCAGAGCGGTGCCATTGGGACTGCCCCAGCCGGTCACCAGATCAAAGCCCTTCACTGTCGAATACGTGCCGTTACTGCCGCTCAGGATGTCGTGGAAATCGGCGCCATAACTTGATCCCAGGCCGATCGTATAAATGGCTGGGTTGATGAATCCGAGGGAACCTTTGCCGTTCGCAACGGACTGTTGATTGACCAGGGCGAGGTAGCCGGCCCAGCGGGGCGCCGCAAAACTGGTTCCTCCCCAACCTCCGGCGCAGGTGCCGTCGTAACAGATGTAATTATCGGTGTTCGCTTCGGCCGCAACGTCCGGCGAATTCCGATAAGTCGTGGATCCTCTGTTTGCCGAGGTGATGACTCCCGCAGCTTTTTGGTAACTCGGAATAGGGATCCTGTTGGGAGAAACGCCCCCGCCGCTATCACTCCAGGCAGTTTCGGATTTCCAACTGCCGCCCGCACCGTTCGTCGTCAGGTCCGTGCCACCCACTGAAGTTACGTATTGATCGTCCGCCGGGTAAACATAACGAGACCGGTTCCTGTACGCGCCGCTGTCGCCGGATGCCACGAACAGATTCTGCCCTTGTGCCGCGAACTCTTTAAATATGGGATCGTCACTCGTGGGGTCGGCCGGACTCCAGCCCCAGGAACAACTCAATTGCTTTGCCGTATTATCTGTGGCCATTCTATTGAAGATGCTTACATCGCTGGTGTCGGAAACATAGACGAGCACACTCGTCATGCCGGGAGCCATCGAAATCGCCGCTTCGATGTCCAAGACCTGTTCAGTATCATCACAGCTCCCGGTGCAGCTCAAGCTGGAGCCATCAGTCGAAACACCTTTCACGGCAACGGTGAGCGGTTGGCTCACCTTGCTGAAATAGTTTGTCACGTCGGCCATGTTGTAACCCGCGAATTCGAGGAGCCCGAGTGACTGCCCAGAACCTGTGAGAGAAGATCCACCGTAGTAGGCCGCCCGCATATCACTGCCGATGAAATACCCGCCGGGTCCCGAGCCAGTTGTATTGCCTTGGACTTGGGCGTCGTGGCGCTGCACACTCATCGGATGCGGTATCGAGAAATTATCCAGGCCTGTAATATGCCACAGCGGCACGGCGAGGTTCGCAGCGGGCTCCCGGTCCGGCGAATAGAACGTTCGCGCCTCGGTCGGGTGCTGATACTCGGCCATAACTACGCCGAAAGCTTGCTCGATGTTCGCAACCGAACCCGAGACGTTCAATACCAGGCGATTCGGAAAAGTGGCCGTCACTGTCAACCCGTTCCGTTGCGCGAAACGAATGACTTCGTTGTAATCCTCTACGGTAGGACCGAAGCGCTCAGTAAACTGCTGCACGGTTAGAAACTGATGGAAGAAAGGGCTCTGAGGGTCATAGAGCTGCTGCAGCAGAGCATCCAGTTCCGGCTCATTTCGCAACGGTAGAGCGATGTTCAGGTTCAAGGATACAGTTGGTGGCAATTCCCTCACGAACGGCGTTTGTCCGCTCGCTACTCCTGGCCGCAAATGGTGGGTGGCCATGATCTGGCCCTGTGCCTGAGCAGTGATGAGTGAGAGGGAAACGGTCGAGGACAGAAAAGACAGCGTCCCCAGGCCTGCGATTCCAAAGCGTTTTATTAAGTGAGACATTCGTGACTCCATTGGGTTGCTAGCGAGCGAAGACGCGTGATGAAGATGATACTGGATTCAGAGTGTCTGGTCAATAACAAATCTCGGCGGTCTTCGCGACACCCTTAGGGAGTGCGCCGGGAGGAGGGATTCTCTGTTGGAATCAGGCGGTGCTCTGGGTCCGGCGACGGTGCGGATTAGCTTAATTTTAGGGCCGCGGTTGTTCTGCTGAGTCGAGTTACGACGAAGTTCCTGACAAGTGCTGCGCACTGTTGTAAAGAACAGCAGCACAACACCGTCCCATCCAGATACCAAGATCGTGGCTGCGGCACGATCGAGGGAGGGCGGCTAATATTGCCGATCGTTCCGGAATTAATAATTCTTCGCATTGATGAACGTCGCCTCTGGAGCCGATCCAGCCCCGAACGTGCCGACGACTCGAAAATCGAACAGCAGAGGATTACCTAGACCCGTGATGAGTTGAGTCTTTGAGGTGACGGAAAAATTTATCAAGTGGCGGCGAAATAGATCCTACCCACGGCAATGAATTAGGGCCCACGAAAAGCTGTGAAGCGTGCTCGTGAGCGACGCGAATGATCCTCCAGGGAGCCAAACTATCAAAGGGGTGGATGAGCGCGGAGCTGTTTAGCAAGGTCGCTTAGGGTATTTGCCGCGCCTTACGCAAAGGCCGAAGCTAAAGAACATGGCGCCGCTCCGTGGAACAGAGCGCGGCGAGGGCGAAAACTTCGGTCGATGGTAAAGGGCAGGGAAGATCGATTAGCTGGGTAGAATTACGGCCCGGAGCTCGGAGGGCTTAAAAGATGCTCGTTGAGGATGCGCAACGCGAAGTGCGGACGGTGCTTGTCGGCGGGTTTTGGGGCCAACTGGTTTCGTCTATCATCTGGTTGGCATCGGCCGGAATGGGAACATGGGTCAGCCCGAAATCGGGCATCTGGACTGTCGTGGCCGGTCGGTTTTTCATTTTTCCGCTGACACAAGTGCTGCTGCGCTTGACCGGCAGGCGTGCTTCGCTCGTGCGCGACAATCCGTTCGGTAAGCTGGCGATGCAGATTGCGTTTACGGTTCCGCTTTCGATGCTACTTCTCGCGCCGGTTACGGCATTCCGATTAAACTGGTTTTACCCGCGTTGATGGTCCTGGTGGGAGCGCACTATCTTCCGTTTACGTTTCTGCATGGAATGTGGATTTTCATACCGCTGAGCGCGGCGCTTGGCGGGTGTGGAGTGGCGATTGCGCTTTACGCGTCTGGATCATTCAGCCTGGGCGGGTGGATCTGCGCTTGCATCCTGCCTGTGTTTGCGTGGATCGGGCGAATTGCAGTGGCCGCTGAAGATCGCAGGTTCTAGCTTGGCGTCCCCAAGGGGATTCGAACCCCTGTTATCGCCGTGAAAGGGCGGTGTCCTAGGCCGGGCTAGACGATGGGGACGCGATGCGAAAGGGCGATGGTCCTTTCTAATTTAACAGATGTGAGTGCCGGTAGAAGCCGCGCTGGTTGAGGGATGGTCGTTAACTACAGCGTGTGCAGATAAGCCAGGATGTTGGCCTTATCGTCCGCCGAGAGCATGTCCGCATAGGCCGGCATTCCGTTCCCGCCATTGTTAATCTGCGCCAGCACATTCGCGTCGTTTACTTCTTTCCCGTTCTGGAGGGTCTTGCGCTTGAAGAGTCCTTTGAGCGAAGGGCCCATCTTCTTTTCATCGGTATCCACGTTGTGGCAGATGGCGCACTGCTCGAAGAGCTCCTTGCCTTTCGCGGCATCGCCGCTCTTCGCGGCTTTGTTCTGGCCAGCCGTAGCCAATCCGGCCAGCAGACAGGCAGTGGCAACGATAGAGCCCGCAACGGTTAGAGTCTGACGGATCATGTGTTTTTTCTCGCTTCGTGACAGGAAGTGTTGCTAACAGTCTACAAAGAACAGACTAAGAATCTGATTCCAATGGCACGCGAAAAGTTCAGGATGAAGAGAGATTAAGCCTTAAGGAAACTTCACCTCGTGCTCCACACGTCTACCCGTACAGTGCCCCGATGTCCGAGCGCCTACCTATCTCGTGGATTCCATTGCGCCATAATGTTGAACATCCGGTGATCGACGTCGCTTGGCGTGGCGGCCAGGCCGCGAGCCGAGCGACGAAGAGGGTTGTTATGCTCCTGCGAGCGGTTTTTGGTTTTTTTCTGATAGCGTCGGCGGCGTTCCCCGCCATCTCGACGGCGGGTGTTCCCAACATGACGACTCCGCCGAAAGCGGGTAAGGTAGATCTGTTCCCGGAAAGCGCGCTAAGACCGGGAATGAAGGGCGTTGCCTGGACCGTTTTTCAGGGCAGCAAACCGGAACCGATGCCGGTGGAGATCATCGGCGTGTGGGAGAACGCGTGGGGTCCGAAGCAGGACATCATTCTTGCCAAACTGACCGGGAAGGCCACGCGTACCAATGTAGCCGGTGGGATGAGCGGTAGCCCCGTCTATATCGACGGCAAACTCCTTGGAGCAATCTCTTTACGTATTAGCGTGTTTTCGCCCGATGCGATCTGTGGGATCACCCCGATCCGTCTAATGCTGGACGTGAAAGATTTCGACACCAGCCGGCCGAGCGATGCCCGAACCCCGGACAAAATTCAGGTGGCTTCCGCGTCCATGCCTCTTCCGCAAGGCTTGCTGGCGAAAGTTGTGGCCGCGAGCAGTTCTATGCCCCTGTCGGAGACCCCGGCTCTCATACCGATCGCCACTCCGATTAGCATCTCCGGTTTCAGCGAGGAGACGGCGAAGGAATTTTCGCCCATCTTCAATCAACTCGGGTTGACCGTGTCGCAAGGCGGAGCCGGCGGCGCTCTCAAATCAAATAAACCAGCGCCCGATTGGCCCACGTCGATGCAGCCTGGGGAAAGTATTGCGGGCGTGCTCGTATCCGGCGATATGACCATGACAGCCGGTTGTACAGTCACGTACAACGACGGCAAACATCTGTTGGCCTGCGGACACCCGGTTTTGAATCTAGGCCCTGTGGACATGCCGATCGCCAAGGACGAGATCATCACGACTCTCGCATCCTCGTATCAGCCAACAAAAGTGGGAAATGCGACGGAAGTGGTGGGCGCGCTCCGCCAGGATCGCCACAGCGCAATTGAAGGCGAACTGGGTGCCACCGCCCAAATGATTCCAGTCACGATGCGGGTTCGTTCCTACAACCGCGATAACACCGTCCGTGATGCGTCCGATTTGCACTTTAACGTGTTTGTGGACCAGAAGTGGACGCCCTACCTCATGATGGCGACTCTCTTCAACTCGCTTTCGCAGTTGAATGATTTTTCCGACGAGGCGACATTTCGGCTGCATGGCGAGCTGCAGGTAGAAGGGCAGCACCGCATCGAATTGACCACTATGCAAGCGCCGGCGGGCACGCCGATTCCGACCCCAATGCTACTGGCCGGATGGTGGGCCGATAAATTCAACCGGCTATTTGTGAACTCCGACAAACTCCCCAAGCTGGAGGCTGTGAATGTCAGCGTGGACCTGCTGCCCGAGCGCCGCATCGCGCAGATCGAGTCTGCCTGGATTGCAGATAACAAGGTTACGCCCGGCACTGACGTGCCTGTGAAGGTCTTCCTCCGCCCTTATCGTGGTGAACGCGTGGAGCGAACGGTAATGGTGAAGATTCCGGCCGGCCTGAGCCGTGGCGAACACGAGATCTTATTCAGCGATGCGGAGGTGCTGAACGGGACACAAAACATCGCGAGCTCGCTGAATCGCATCGAGGATATTCCGCAGACCGTGGCGATGCTGAACGAAGAGCGGAGCAATAACCGGCTTTACATTTCGCTGATCGACTCGCAACCGACTGTATACTCCGACGAGAAAGTTTTGCCAAGCCTGCCAGCTTCGATCCTCAATGTGATGCAGAGCGGGCGTACGACGAATCACGAATTCGTCAGCGCGGCGCAAACTGCGCACGAGCAGGGTTCCGTGCCCTTCGACGAAGTGATCACGGGCAGCTACTCGCTGAAAATTCACGTGAACTGAAGGAACTCCTCTGAAGAAGATGATCAATCACTCGGCCCTTTGCCGGGCCGCGGCATTCGTGTTGCTGGCTGTCGCTCCCCGTCTTTCATTTGGAGTTGACACACGCGTTTGGGAACAATCGGAGCAAGCCGAGTTCGGTCGCGGCACCGCGAAGCATCTCTCCATTCGCAGCGACGGCCGAATCACTCTCGCGCCGCAGGTCAACGAACTCGACAGCACTACGGTGCCGTATCTATGGGCGATCGCACAGGATTCCAAAGGAACTCTCTATTATGGCGGCGGCGCACCCACCGGCGCGACGGCCAAAATCTTTTCGCTCGCGCCAAATGGTAAGCCAAAAACGTTCGCGGAATTGACGGGGCTGGAAACTCATGCCTTGGCGATCGACTCAGAGAATCGCGTGTACGCGGCTGTTCTGCCCGACGCCAAGATTTACCGGATCGATAGAAACGGGAAACCGCAGCTCTTCTTCGATCCGAAGTGCAAATACATCTGGGCTATGGCCTTTGACCACGCGGGAAACCTGTTTGTCGCGACCGGTGACACAGGTGTGATTTATAAGGTCGATCCCGGCGGCAATGGAAGTAAGTTCTTTGAAACCAATGAGACTCATGCAAGGTCGATGATCGTCGATGGATCCGGCAACCTGATCGTCGGAACGGAACCGGGCGGGCTGATCATTCGGGTCACACCAAAAGGACAAGGCTTCGTGCTGTACCAGACATCGAAGCGGGAAATAACGGCACTTGCCGAACGCGATGGCATCGTTTATGCCGCGGCCATCGGCAGCAAGCCGGTCAGTCTCTCTGTTACGGGGACGCCCCCTGTGCTACCCCAGAAACAAGCGCCTGTCACTCCGGCGGGTACGCAGCGTGTAGGTACTCCACCGCCTGCCACGCCTCCGCCCGTCCCATCATTCAATGTCAGCGTGGCCGGCGGCTCCGATCTATACCGGATCGAGACCAACGGATTTGCAGAGCGGATCTGGAACTCGCCGACCGATTTGGTCTACGCGATCGCTTTCGACCGTTCGGGAGCACCGCTGCTGGGCACTGGGAATAAGGGGGTCATTTACCGCGTCGATTCCGATCAGTTATCGACCGAGTTGCTGAGTACGCCACCCACACAAGTCACGGCTTTTCTCCAAGGGCGAAATAACAACGTCTATGCGGTCACAGGTAACGTGGGCAATCTCTATTCGATCGGGCCCGGCTTGGAGGACGCCGGCACACTCGAAAGCGAAGTATTAGATGCAGATGATTTTGCGTATTGGGGGAGAGCTCATATTCGTTCGACTTTGAACGGCGGCCTCATCTCACTCGAAACGAGAAGCGGCAACTTGAATAATCCCGAGAACAACTGGAGTCCGTGGAGCAAGGTCTCACTTTCAGATCTGGGTGGCGAAATCCAATCGCCCGCTGCTAGATTCCTCCAGTACCGCCTGACGCTGGCCTGCGGTTCGGGCGGTCAATCGCCCTCATTGAGCATAATCGATATCGCCTATTTACCGAAGAACATCGCGCCCAAAGTGCAACAGATCGACCTCGCGCCGTTCAACTATCGTGAGGCGCCGAGCATGTCGCCATTGGAGCGCAGCGTCGCGGCGTCCGGCTCTCCGATGACGCTCGCTTTACCGGCTGTGGGTCAGAAACGGGCAGCCGCCCCGATTTCGACGCTTGAATCCGCCGGAAGCGCAACGCTTCAATACAGCAAGGGATTCGAGACAATCCGCTGGGCCGCGAGCGACGCAAACGGAGATCCGCTGGAGTATAAAGTCGAAATCAAGAATACGGATGGTTCCATCTGGCATCTTCTGAAAGACAAGTTATTGGACCGCTTCTATGCCTTCGACACGGCGGCTTTTCCGGACGGCCGGTATGTCGTTCGCGTCACCGCAAGCGATGCTCCGGGTAATATCCCGGCCAACGCTCTGAGCGCGTCCATGGAAAGCGATCCGTTCACCATTGACAACACTCCACCAGAGATTCGGACTGTCAGGGTCAACGGACATCATGTCACGTTCACGGCCACCGACGCTTTATCATGGATCGACAAAGCAGAATACGCGGTGGAGGGCGGTGATTGGATTCTTCTCGAGCCTGTGCGCAAGGTGACCGATTCCCGGCAACTCGATTACGAGATTCAGGTACCCGCCGGAACAACGGTGGCGATTCGCGTTTTCGACGAGGACGACAACGTGAGCGTGAAACAGGTTCCGCTTCAATAATCGATTCGACGCCTATTCGGGAAGAACTTCGGTTAGGGGAATCTCAAATTTAGGAGCGGCGCACCGCAATACTCCGTCGGTCACCGGCACGGTTCCACCCTGCAACCTCGCGATCCAGGCGGCTTTCAGATAAGGATCGACGATCCAGATGGTCCCGACCCCGAAGCGCAAAGCATCATCCCGCCGAGGCTGAATCCGGCTCCAGCGATCTTCAGGGGACAAAACTTCGATCCAAAGAAGCGGAGGCCGCTGCGTTACTTCGGCTTCGTTGTCTTTTGAGACAAGGCAGACATCAGGTATTCGTACCCGGGAGCGGGAGATCTGAACGCGCTGTTCCACCAGCACGTCACAGCCATGTTTTCCACTCTCGGCGAGAAGTCTTGAAGAGAGCAGCCCTTGTGTCATGCTATGTCTTCGCTTACCCACATTCCGTTCCTCTAAGACTCCGTCTACGTAGTCGCAGTCGGGCTCGTATTCGGTGTCCAGATACTCGGCTAATGTGACAAGCTGGGGCGCCGCGGACATAACCGTATCTATCTTCTCTTAGTTTCGATTACGATCGGCGTACCCTCGAAGCCAAACTTTTCGCGCAGCCGGTTGATTAGGAATCGCTCGATAGAAAAATGTACCTTGCCCGCCTTATCTGTAAACACAACGAAGGTCGGCGGGCGAATGGATGCTTGCGTGATGTAGTAGACGCGAATGTCGTGTCCGAAATGTAGAGTTTGAACGAAACGGTTCAGCTCGCCCGTAGTGACGCGCTGAGATGCAGCATCGAAGGATCGTCGGATGGTAGACATAATGCGGCGGATGCCTTCTCCCTTTTTGGCTGAGGCGAATATAACTGGCGCGTAGTCGAGGAACTTAAGCTGATCCCGCGCGGCCTCGGTGAACGCTCGCTTGCTCTTCGCTTCGGTTGCATCCCACTTGTTGACCACGATAATCACCGCGCGCCCCTCCTCGTGCGCGTAGCCGGCGATGGTGGCATCCGAACCGACCACCCCTTCCGTGGCATCAAGCATCAGCAGAACGACGTTGGCCATGCGGATATGCCGCCGCGCCATTACAACGCTGAGCTTCTCCGTCACCTCCTTTGTCTTACCTTTGCGGCGAATTCCAGCGGTATCCACGAAGCGGTATGTGGTGTTTCCTTCGCGGATGGTCTCATCTACAGCATCGCGGGTGGTTCCGGCAACCGGCGAGACGATGGCCCGCTCAGAGCCCACCAGCGCATTCAGCATCGTCGATTTCCCGACGTTCGGCCGACCGATGATGGCGACTTTGATGCGCCTGGCTGCCTCTGCGCTCTTCTCGTCCTCCGAGTAAGGCTTGGGAAAGGGAGCCGTCACGTGCTCCAATAGCTCGTCGATTCCGATCTTGTGTTCCGCGGAAACGGGCCAGGGATCACCGAGCCCGAGCGAATAGAATTCGGGCAGCAAGTCTTCGCGCGCCCTGACGTCGATTTTGTTCACTACGAGCGTTAGTGGCTTGTTCAACGGTCGGAGCAGGCGAGCCAAATCGCGGTCCGCGGCCGTTATTTCGGTACGGCCGTCAATCACGTATAGGATGTGCCAGGCCGAATCCAATGCGACCTGCGCCTGGCTCAGAATCTGAGCGGGGATGAATGCATCGTCGTGCGGAACGATGCCGCCCGTATCGACAACTCCAAAACGCTTGTCGCGATACTCCGCCTCCCCGTAAATGCGGTCGCGCGTAATGCCCGGCTCATCTCCCACAATGGATCGCCGGTCACCTAGGATCGCGTTGAATAACGTCGATTTGCCTACGTTCGGCCGTCCCACGATCACGACGGTTGGTTGTGGTTCGTCTGCCGCCATTACCGCTCTACAGGTTCGCACAGGCGCACTTTTCCGGAAGGCTGCCAGTATCGCCTCCCATGCGACGATGAAGCTTACGAATGGCAGCAGGAACAGATACGATCAACACGCGAAATATCGCAATCATCGCGCACGTAGATCACGGAAAGACAACACTCGTAGATGCCATGCTGCGGCAGAGCGGCATCTTTCGCGCCAATGAGGAAGTGGTGGAGCGCGTCATGGACTCAAACGAGCTGGAGCGCGAGCGGGGCATCACCATCCTAGCCAAGACCACCGGTGTCCGCTACAACGGGACCAAGATAAATATCGTAGACACGCCGGGCCATAGCGATTTCGGTGGCGAGGTCGAACGCGCGCTGAAGATCGTGGATGGCGTGATGCTCCTGGTCGACGCGAGCGAAGGTCCCCTACCCCAGACGCGCTACGTGTTGATGAAGGCGCTCGAAGCCAAATTGCCTCCGGTGCTGGTCATTAACAAGATTGACCGGCCTGACGCACGGATTCAAGAGGTGCTAAACGAGGTCTACGATCTGTTTATCGATTTAGATGCCGAAGAGGATCAGCTCGATTTTCCGGTTGTTTACACGAACGCGAAGGCTGGAATCGCGAAACTGGATCCGGAGGACGAAAGCGAGAACCTGCAGCCTCTATTTGAGACGATCCTGACACGCATTCCAGCACCAAATGGAGATTCGGAGATGTCGCTTCAGCTTCTAGTCGCAAACCTCGATTACAGCGACTATCTCGGCCGCCTCGCCATCGGGCGCGTCGTCAATGGGATGCTGCGTCACGGCGATGATGTGGCGATTGTGAAGCTTGACGGGTCGCTGCAGAAGACTCGAATTACCAAGTTGTATTCGTTTGAAGGGCTTAAGCGTGTTGACGAAACGGTAGGCAGGACCGGCGACATCCTGGCCATTGCGGGCGTGGAAGGAATCACTATCGGAGAGACCGTGACGAGCGCGGAGACCCCGAACCCACTGCCGCGAATCCAGATTGACCAGCCGACGATCGCGATGACGTTCACGATCAATAGCTCGCCGTTCGCGGGACGCGAGGGTGAGTTTGTCACGTCGCGCAATCTTCGCGATCGCCTGGACAAAGAGTTACTCACGAACGTCTCCATTCGCGTAGAAGAGGCCGGCGGCCCCGATGCTTTCAAAGTGATGGGCCGCGGCGAACTACAGTTGGCCATTCTCATCGAGATGATGCGCCGCGAGGGTTACGAACTGCAGGTAGGCAAGCCGGAGATCCTGACTCGCAAGATCGATGGCGTTCTGCATGAGCCGCTGGAACTGCTGGTTATCGACTGTCCGGAAGAGTTTATCGGAGTCGTCATCGAAAAGATGGGCTCTCGTAAAGGCAAAATGAGCAAGATGATCAATCACGGCTCCGGCCGCGTGCGCCTGGAATTTCATGTACCATCACGCGGATTGATTGGCCTTCGAAGCGAAATGCTGACGGATACCAAGGGAATGGCGATCATGAACTCGCTGTTTCACGGTTACATCGAATGGCAGGGTGATATTGAAATGCGGCCGACAGGCTCGCTCGTTGCCGATCGGGCTGGAGTGGCGACCAGCTACGCAATTTACAACCTGCAGGAACGTGGCGTAATCTTTATTTCGCCAGGGACCGAGGTTTACGAAGGGATGATCATCGGCGAGAACTCACGCATGGCCGATCTGGACGTCAATATCGTCAAGGAGAAGAAGCTCACGAACATGCGCGCGTCGACTTCAGATGAGGCGATTCGGCTTGTCCCGCCAAAGATCTTGAATCTCGAGCAGGCGATCGAGTTCATCCGGGAAGATGAGTTTGTCGAAGTGACACCGAAATCGATTCGCTTGCGGAAGAAGGTTCTGAAAGCTAATCAAAGGTAGCATTGACTAAAGTTATGAGCGAGGCACATTCGACGTCCGGAGATACCAACACGTGATCTCTAGTAATTGGCTCCTCTCAGATCTAAAGCTTCCGGAGGGCATCCAGAGCGCCGCAGAAGCAAAGCATCGCTGGTGGCACGTTATGTGCCTTACCGGAGTCGATTATTTCTCGACTCTCGGATATCAGCCCGGAATCGCATTTCTCGCCGCAGGATTCCTCTCTCCGACGGCGACGCTGGTTCTCGTTCTCGTGACCCTCTTCGGCGCGCTGCCGGTGTACCGAAGGGTCGCCGATGCGAGCCCAAATGGTCAAGGAAGCATCGCCATGTTGGAGAAGCTGTTTCCACACTGGAATGGCAAAGTCTTCGTTCTTATTTTGCTGGGCTTCGCAACAACGGACTTCGTCATTACGATGACGCTGTCCGCCGCAGACGCCGCGGCTCACTTTGTTCAGAATCCATTTACTCCGGTTTGGATGCGGAGTCAGATGGGAATCACTCTCTTGATACTAGCCATTCTTGGAGCCATCTTTCTCAAGGGGTTTAAAGAGGCAATCGGAATTTCGGTAGCACTCGTGGCAATTTATCTCCTGCTAAACACCGTTGTCACCGGTGCTGGGATATGGCAGGTACTCCATCATCCAGCAATGATTGCAAACTGGAAGAACTCACTGTTTGCACACCATGGAAATCCCTTAATGATGCTTGCGATCTCGATGATTCTTTTTCCGAAACTTGCGCTCGGGCTCTCTGGCTTTGAAACCGGCGTAGCGGTCATGCCCCTTATTGATGGGGAAAGTCTTCCTGGACGGGTTCGTAACACTCGTAAGCTGCTGTTAACAGCGGCTTTGATTATGAGTGTTTTCCTGCTTGCAACGAGCTTCATCACAACCCTGCTGATTGAGCCTGACAAGTTCAAGGAGGGCGGCGAAGCGAATGGACGTGCGCTGGCGTATTTGGGCCATAAATTTCTCGGAAACGGCTTTGGATCGCTGTACGACATCAGTACAATCCTCATTCTGGCCTTTGCCGGCGCCTCGGCCTTAGCAGGTCTCCTGAGCCTTATTCCCCGCTATCTGCCCCGCTTCGGAATGGCGCCCGAATGGGCGCGGGCAACACGTCCACTGGTGCTGGTGTTTACGGCGATTTCGTTCACCGTCACGATTTTGTTTCGGGCCAATGTGGACGCGCAAGGCGGAGCCTATGCAACTGGGGTTCTTGTGTTGATTACTTCAGCAGCTTTCGCGGTGACGATCGCTACCTGGAACAGTCGTGCACGCTGGCCGTTTCTTTTGGTCTCGTTAATCTTTACGTACACAACGGCTCTGAACATCTATGAGCGTCCGGAAGGTATCAAGATCGCCTCGTTCTTCATCGCGGCGATGGTCACGATCTCGCTCATCTCGCGCGCCATGCGATCCACGGAACTCCGAATAACGGGAGTGCATCTGGATGCAAGCGCAGAGGCTCTGCTCGCTGAAGATCAAGACCAGGAGATCCATATCATTGCAAGAAAACCTGGCGATGAAAGTGAAGAGGGTCTGGACCAGGCCGATCGAAAAATTCGCTGGGCCCATCATCTCCCAATCGGCGAGCGCGTGTACTTCTTCGAAGTACAGCGCAGTGATGCCTCTACATTTGAAGAGACCTTGCAGATCCGCGGAGAACGGCTTGGGAAGCATTGTATCCTGAGAGCCCAGAGTCCCGCCATCGCAAACTCCATCGGAGCGTTATTGATTTATTTGAAGCAGCGAACCGGAAGGCTTCCGCACGCTTACTTTAGCTGGACCGAGGGGAACCCGGTTGGGAATCTATTCCGGTTCATCTTTTTGGGAGAGGGTGATGTGGCGCCAATCGCGCATGAGGTGCTGCGCCGAGCCATTCCGGATCCGCACGAGCGGCCGTTTGTCCATATCAGTTGATAGCGGGTTATTGTGCGTTTAAGGGCGCACGTTGCCGGATTTCCGCTACGCGACATCCGGCCGCAAGAACCGCTGCGGCTCGCCGAAATACCTCAGCACCGCTTCGGCTGCCAGATAGCCGCTGCGGACAGCGCCTTCCATGGTAGCGGGCCAACCGGAGCGGGTCCAATCGCCTGCGAGAAACAGGTTGTTTAACCCTGTCTCACTGGCGGGGCGTTTTGCCTCCAGACCAGGAGCAGCGGAAAAGGTCGCGCGAACCTCTTTCACTACGTGGGCGCGCTCGAGTTTCGCGTCCATTGCGCGGGGAAAAAACTCCTTCAGTTCCTTGAGCGAGAGGTCGATGACTTCATTGCGCGGCATTTCGGTCAGACTTCGGGAGGCGCTGACCACTAATTGGATGTGTTTTCCGCCACCTTTGTTGAACATCCATTGAATGGTTCGATCGAGCAGCGTGCCGTGCGGCAGACCCGTGATGGCGCGATCAAACCAGAGATGGATTCCGGTGATCGGCGAGTGCGTGAAGGCGGAAACATCGATTCCTGCTTCGGGCACCAGCGCGGGTATGCGTTCGAACGGGACAGCGAGAACGTAGGCATCGGCTTCGATCCTGTGCTCATTACCAAGAAGTGCGGCTGTTATGGCTCCGTTCGCGACAGAAAATCTCTGCAGCGCGGCGCGGTGCTCGATCTTTACTTCGGGATACTGCCGCCAGCCCTCTTCCGAGTAAAGCTTACTCAACGGAACTGACGGAGCACCCATTTCATACGAGTCGGCCTTGGAAAGAAACCCGAGATAGAAGACTTGCAGTCCATGAGCAGCAGCCATCCGCTCCAGATCTTCATTTACGGCGCTTACCAGCACCTGACGCCAGAAGCGCTCGATGGCCCCACGGGTCTGCTTCTTCTCACGAAGCCAGTCAAGCATAGTGATCCGGTCGAGATCAGCCCGTTTCCCGTATTCATACTTGACAGAAAGCAAGCCGCTGGCCACGCTTAGCTTGTCAGCCCACGATAGAAACTGTAGCTTGAAAAAGGATCCGGTGAAATGCAGGGGCGCGGGCAGAGATCCGCGGCGCATTACTGACATCCGGCCTCCGGGCTCGATCCAATAGAACTCGCGATAAAAGCGGATACGGTCTGATACACGGAGGCGCCGGTAGAAGTCGATCAGATTCGTGCAGCAGCGCAGCAGGACGTGCTGGCAGTTGTCTATTGTCGGGCTGAATTCATCGGCTGCGTTGAGCGGATAAGAGGTGGCTCGCCCTCCAAGGAAAGGGCGCGCTTCGAGCAGAGTAACCCGATACCCGGCTGAACCGAGCGCAGCGGCGGTAGCCAACCCTGCGAGTCCGCCCCCGATGACAACAGTATGCTTCTCTGGCAAACGCGCTACGCTCGCCCTGTGCCGGCCATGGCGTGAGCGTACATTTCGATCACGTTTTCCATAAGTCGCAACCCGCAATCGCGCTCGAGCGAAAGAATCGACTCCGGATGGAACTGTACCGCTTCGATTGGCAGGTCGCGGTGGCGAATGCCCATGATGATGCCGTCCTCAGACTCTGCGGTAACTTCGAGGCAAGAAGGAAACGTGTCGCGGTCCGCGTAGAGCGAGTGATAGCGGCCCACCCGGAAGGGCGATGGTAGGTCATGAAAGACGCCTTTCCCGTGGTGAGTGACGAGCGATCCCTTGCCGTGCATCGGATAGCCGAGCACCTGAAGGGTACCGTCAAACCCTTCCACGATGCCCTGCAATCCCAGGCAGACTCCGAATACTGGAATACCGCGCCGAGCGAGTTCACGGACCAGATTTGGAACTCCGAAATCGGCGGGTCGAGCCGGGCCGGGCGAGATCAAGACAATGTCGGGCCGGGAAGCATCGATAACCTCCAACGCAACGTTCGAACGGTATGTCGAGACGCTCGCTCCGGTCTGCCGCGCATAGTTAGCCAAGGTGTGAATAAAGCAGTCGTCATTGTCGACGAGCAGTAAACGCACTCCCTCCCCTACTTTGCGAGTCTGATGTTCCTCTTTGCCTTTCGCCACCTCCGGGTATAGAGCACGGAAGAACGCGGTCGCTTTCAAGCGGCATTCCTCATCTTCCGAGCGCGGATCGGAATCGTAGAGAAGCGTCGCGCCGGCTGCGTAACGAGCGATGCCGTCCTTTAGATGAACGGTCCGAATGGTGATTCCTGTGTTGATATCGCCGTTGAGGTTGAGCATCCCCACCGCGCCGCCATACCAGCCTCGCGCATCTTTTTCGAGATCCTCGATGGCCTGGGCAGCGGCTTTCTTTGGCGCTCCGATGATCGTGACGGCCCACATGTGGGTAAGGAAAGCGTCCAGAGAATCAAAACCGTCCATCAGTGTTCCCTTAACGTGGTCAACGGTATGGAATAGACCCGCGTAGGACTCGATGAGCCGCCGCCCGATAACACGCACAGACCCGGGCACGCACACTCGGGACTTGTCGTTCCGGTCCACATCGCTGCACATGGTCAGCTCGGACTCTTCTTTGGTCGAGTTGAGCAACTCGCGGATGCTTTCCGCATCACGCAGCGGGTCGCCCGATCGGCGCGCGGTACCCGCGATGGGGCAGGTCTCGACAACATCGCCCTCGACTCGTACGAACATCTCGGGCGATGCCCCAATCAACTGCTCATCGCCCATTTGGATGATGAACTCATAAGGGCTCGGGCTCGATTTCTGAATACGCTGGAAGAGCTGCGAGGGGCTGCCGGAGAATGGAGCACTGAAGGTTTGCCGCAGCACTACTTCGTAATAGTTGCCCTGCCGCATGCCCTCACGCACGGCTTCCACCTTCTCCATGTACTCTTCGCTCGTGTGATCGGAGACGATCTCAGCGCGGCCAGGCTGCTCTTTCGCACGCTTTACCTTTGGCGACGTGCGGGGCAGCCCGGCAGTGTTTCCCACGGGTCCCGAGAAATCATAGATGAAGCGCTCGACGATCTCCTTCTTTCGATCCATGAAGTAGATCTCGTCGCAAAGAAACAGGTGGAGGTCCTTTTGCCCTTGCCGAGGCAAATACAACCGGATGGGATCGAACTGCAACAGGAGATCGTAGCCGAACGCGCCGATTAACATCAGGCGCGAATCTTCCGGAGTGCGGAACTCCTCGACCAGCAAGCGCAAGATGGAAACTGGCGAAGGCTGTTTGCTGCGTTCCTCCTCGGCAAACTTTCCCGGGAGAGGATGCAAGTCTAAACAAATGGTGCTCGCGTCCACCGGCCTGCAGGTCCACTGATCATGGGTCTCACAGACTGGCAGTAGCAATTTGAGCAGAACGTTTCCGCGTTCGTTCAGCGCGTGCAGCTCAATCGTGCGATTCCGGCTGACGATTTCGAGGGGGGGAGCGACACTCGCCACATCCCAACGTGAATAGCGCTCCGGATATTCATAGCCGGAGGAGAGATAAATACCTCGTCTCGTGTCCAGTTGCTTCAAGACCCGGCCCAAACCGCTTTGGTACGAGACCTTCGAAGCAGACCGCGTAATAGAGATTCCGTGCGGAGTGGTATAACGCAACTGCGACATGGCCCAAAGGCCGCTATGGCCTGTTTACTTGATCAGAATACCAGCCAAGGCAATGATTGCTGCGTGCTCTCCTTAAAAGGACAGCTTCGCAGCAAGCTGAATCGCCCGGCCACCGCCCGTACCGTTCACGCCGGTGCCGCTGCCGAGCGTACTCGTCACATCACCGAAGCTCGAGCTGGTGATGGAATTATTGGGATTGGCAAATTGCGGGGTATTCGTAAAGTTGAAGGTGTCGCAGCGTAACTGGAATGTCCACCGCTCCTTAATTCGGAAATCCTTGAAGAGTGATAGGTTCAGGTCGAAGAGTCCAGGACCGTCGAAAATATTCCGTCCCGACGTGCCATAGCGCGCTCCCAGAGGCTGCGCGAAGCTGGACGGGCTGAACCATGGATTGCCGACGTTGATTCCGCCGAGGATCTGAACCGGAGCGACCTGGTCGGCAGTCTGGCCGATGTTCGCGCCCGGCAAAGCCAAAGTGCCGCCGTTCGCGGTAATAGTCACCGGAATTCCGCTGTAGGCGCTGATAATTCCGGAAACCTGCCAATTGCCGAAAACGCTCGAGACCCAACCGGAATTCATCCAGCGCTTGCCTTTGCCCCATGGCAATTCATAGAGGAAGCTCTGGACGTAGGTGAAGGTGCGATCGAAGTCTGTCCGGGCGTAATTGCGCCGGAAGTCGACATAAAAGTCGTATGCACCATCATCGCCGGTTTGATAATTCATTCCCTTCCCCCAAGTGAAAGCGGTTGTAATCAGGAGCCCGTTGCTGAACTGCCGGTTCAGCTTCACTTGAAGCGCGTTGTAGCTGGAAGAGAAACCTTGCCAAAACTCAGTGGTGGAGGCTGTGCGCGGAAACTCCGGCTGGCCTGCCGTGCCGGCTCCAATTACAAGTCCCGCGTTGAGGTTATACTGCCCCGGGATGCGCACGCCGTGATTGCCCACGTATGTGGTGTCTAAGGTGAACTTCCACGGAAGCGCCTGCTCGACAGCGAAGTTCCACGACTCGACATAGGGGTTCAAGTAATCGGTTGGGATCACGAAAGTGTTTTGATTCGCGAAGGAGCCGGTGAGTGGAATAATTCCGTTAGGCGGCACCACGACAGGCACGGGCGCCGGGAAGCCCGCCTGGAAAGTTGCAGGGGTGACGCCGTCACCGAGCAGGGCCGGTCCGAACTGTTTCCCAAGAGGATTATAGGCATTGTTCGCTCGAACTGGATAGTTGTAGGCGTACGTGTTATCAGGGAAAGGCGTGTAACTGATGCCGAAACCGGCACGAATTACAGTGGAATCTGTCAATCGATACGCGATGCCTGCGCGCGGCGCGAAGTAGCGATACCGCGTTTTCATTCCGAGGTTGTTGGGATTTCCGCCTACGCCAGCAATCACGAACGAATTAGTCGCCGGACTGTAATTAGAGAAGCCACCGGGGAATGCCGGAGTGCCTGGCGGATAAAACTCCCAGCGCAAACCCATATCAACTGTTAATTTCGGCGTGACAACCCATTTGTCGCCGCCATACGCGAAGAACCACCAATCGCGGTAAGCCGGGAAATAGGTATTCACATCGCGGCCTGCCTGGCTGGGAACATCGAGCAGGAAGCTGGCCAGATCGTTAGCGAAGCTGGTTTTCGCGCCGGGGATCGAGGTTTGATTCGCGCTGAAGGTGTAAACACCGCGCGGGCCGAAAGTCTGATCCTGGAGTAAGTCATCGCGAACACGCCGCAAGTCGACACCCCATTTAAAGGTGTGGTTCCCAACGATCTTCGTCCAGTTATTGACGGCATCGATATTAGCTTCGGCACGTTCCCACGGCACGCTCGCCGAATACCCAATCAACGGGTTAGAATAACCGCCGTTGACCGTGATTTGCACTTGCCCGCTGGTGAATTGGCTGATATTGACTCCGGGAATGCCGATCTTGGTCGCATCATCGGAGCCGTAGTCAGAGGGCGTCGCTGTGCTGTGGTAATACGCTACGCCCGCCCGCACCTCGGTAAGGAAAGTAGGCGAGAACACATGATTGTAATTCAGACCGCCGCTATAGGTCTTTTGACTGCCGGTGCCCTGAAACGCGCCATTCGCGTTACCACCGACCTCGGGGCCGAAGATGGGCGCTTGATACACGATGGGCCAGGAAAAACTAAACCGGCCGCTTAAACGGTTCTTGTCGTTGATATCGTAGTCGAGCTTTGTATCGAAAGAATTTGTGGTCTTGGTGAAGGGGGGCGCACCGAAGTAATTGTTACTGGGATTGCTTTCGTTGAAGTGCTCATTCGGGGCCGGCAGAAGATTGAGAATCGTCGTTGATACGGGGTTAATCAGGTTAGCTGGAATTTGATTCCCAGGGAATGGCGCACGGCCCACACCGGTTGTAGTGTTGCTGCCGACGGTGAAAGGGTTGTAAATAACCGTTGGAGAGACGCCCAGGTTGCCCGTGCGGGTGATGAGCGAGGGAATAGTCTCCTGCGTCGACGTCGCTTCGTGATCATTCACTCGCAGGTAGTCGACGAAAAAGAACAGCTTATTGTGGATGATGGGCCCCCCAACATCGCCGCCGAAATAGTTATAAGCGATATGGCTGACCGAAGGATTGAAGAAACTTCGGGCGTCCAAGGCGCTGTTCTGCAGGAACTCGAAGGCGGCGCCATGAAAACTGTTGCTGCCGGATTTCAGGATGACATTGGCGACGCCACCGGAAGCTCGTCCCAACTCGGGATCATAGTTACTCGTCGAGACATCTACCGTTTCAATGGCCTCGTTCGGAGGAATCAGGATCTGCAGAAGACCAGTGCGCTCGTCGTCATCGATGCCTTCGATCTGATATTCGTTGCCCATGCGCATCTGGCCGTTCACTTCGGTCTGCAGCGAACTCGCTGCGTTGAAGAACTGCGAATGTTGAAACGTGGCCGGGGTAGTTCCAGGCACCAAATTCAGCAGGCCTTGAAAATTCCGATTGACGCCGAGTGGCAGGCCAGCGGTTTGAACAGTAGATATTGAAACTGTCGTATCGGCCCGATCTGTTTGCAATGCAGGCGGGGCAGCAGTCACTTCGATCGACTGGCTGATATTGCCGGGTTGCAGTTGCACGTCGACGCGCGCACTCGTGTTTATGGCAACGGCTATGTTTTGCCGGATTTCCTTCTCGAAACCAGCCGCCTCGACGGTCAGTGAATAGCTTCCCTCGGGGATGTCGGGAAAGGTATAGTTCCCGCTGGCATTCGTATCAGCAGAACGGGCCACACTCGTGTTTACTTCAGTCAGCGTCACCTTGGCATTTACGACGACGGCCCCGGATGCGTCGGTGACGGTTCCCAGAACACTGCCGGTGACCGCCTGCCCAGACGCGCAACCATCGAAGATTCCGCCGAGCGCGCACAAAAAGAACATCCAACGGAGATGCCTCATAAGATCTAACCTCTTCTCTTTCTGCAAGAATGCGCTGCGAGCTTTTGTTGAGGAAATTATATTGCAAAGCGCGGCGCTGCGATACAGGGAGATCTACTCTTGCAGCGCTCGCAGCCGGTCGAGGATTCTCTGCACCTGTGGATCCGGCCTGATTCTCTGCGCGGCTTCAAACTGCTTGATAGCTTCCGGCAATCGACCCGGCGTGTTTGCGAGCGCAGCCCCGAGATTGTAATGCGCGTCGGCGTAATCCGGGTTGATCCGCAGAGCCTGTTCGAACTGTGCTACCGCTTCAGGCTCACGGCCGCCGATTTGCGATAAGACGACACCGAGGTCGTTGTGGGCCTCCGCGTAGTCGGCTTTCATGCGAAGCGCCGCTTTAAATTGAGTGAGGGCGTCAGGCAGCTGTCCGCTTTTCGATAGGGCGACACCCAGGTTATAGTGCGCCATAGCCAAGGCGTTGCGGGCCTCCGGGTAATCGGGCTTGATCCGTAGTGCCGCCTCATACTCGGAGATCGCTTCCGGGAGGCCGGCCGGCACTCTTGATAGCGTGTTGGCAAGGTCGTAGTGAGGTATCGGCGAACCGGGCAGAATTCGCAGTGCCGTGCGATATTCCGCGATGGCTTCCGGCAAGCGGCCCGGAATTTGCGATAGAGCATTGCCAAGATCGGTGTGGGCCGTTGCAGAATCAGGTCTGATGTTTACCGCGGCTTCCAAATGCGCAATCGCTTCGGACAGGCGGCCCGGAACATTCATCAGGTAGCTTCCCATGTTATGTTGTGCGAGATAGTTCCCATTGGTCACCTCGAGTGCATGCTCGAATAGCGATTCACTGGTGTTCCAGTGCCCAATTTGGAGGTAGGTCAGCGGCACGCAGCAGAAGCAGACTACGGCTGCCGATGCCACCAATGTCGGTTTTGCCCTCGGCCAGCGCCGTAGAATGTCCGCCGCGCCCCAAGCCAACATGATGGTTAGCCCGACCATCGGAACGTACATGTATCGGTCAGCTCGCGCCTGCGCTCCGACCTGAACAAGTCCAATGACGGGCAGGAGCGTGCCAATGTACCAGAACCATCCGACAGCCAAGTATGGATACGTTCGAAAATAGCGCAGCACGACAGCCGAGATCGCCATGAGCGCGACTCCGCTAAGTGCCGCTTGCCACGCGGAAATGTCTGGCGGATACGGATAGAAGACGGCCAGTCGGGTGGGCCATAGAGTCTTGCCAATGTAGACGAGATAGGAGATGAGCGCGTTTTCGAGCCGTAATGTAAACGGCAGTGGTTTGACGGCGCCAGCGCCTTGTTGAACTAGATACGTGATCGCAGCGGCCGAAATCGATGCTGCGAAGAACGGAATCTTTTCCCAAATAATTCTGTTCCAGCCGAAGGAACTCGAGGCCACCGGCGGCAGGCGCCGGAGCGGCCAAACATCCAGGAGCAGCAGAATGAAGGGCAGCGTGACGATCATCGGCTTCGACATCAGACCGAGAGAGAAAGCGGCGAGAGCGAGCAGATAGTTGGAGACGTTCAGGCGCTCGGCATACCGTACATACGCCCAAAGCGTCAGAAACCAGAAGACTGTGCAGAGAACGTCCTTTCTTTCCGCCACCCACGCGACGGATTCGACATGAAGTGGGTGGAGCGCAAATATGAATGCAACGAGGGCGCTTGGCCAGCGGGCGCGTGTGGCGCGGTTGAGAAATGCGAACAGAAGCAGCGTAGCGATCGCGTGTAACAGCACGTTTGTCAGATGATGCAGGCCGCTTTGCAATCCGAAGAGCTGGCAATCCAGCATGTGCGAGAGCCGGGTAAGGGGGAACCAGTTCGCCGCGTTGCCGGAAGTAAATGCCCACTTCACGTCAGCCGGAGTGATTCCGGCGCGCACGTGCGGATTGTCAACTACGTATTCGGGATCATCGAAGTTGACAAAGCTGAACTGCCGTACCTGGCCAAACACGGCGATCGTTGCGAGAAATAGAACCAAACAGATCCACAAATCAGGCCGTGAGGGTCGCGCTCGTGAGGGCGTTTTCTGAGGAGCGGTACGCGGCTTATTCCGGCGAGGCGGCCTCGCTCGTGTCTTGCTCACAAGATGCTATTATCGCGGCGCTGATTGAGGCGGTTACCTCTCCGGCACCGGAAGGCGACCAGCGTGCGAGGCTAAAGCCTCGCGCGGGCTGAAGACCCGCCCTCCGAACCGTGAACCGAGGCTTTAGGCGGCCTTGTTGCGCTCCTCCTCTTCCAGTTCGCGGTAATAGGCATCGAACAGATTGGGCTTTATTTCGAGAGCTCGGACCTCGATTTGCTCGATTGAAAATTCGAACCCAAATTGTCCTAAGTCGAACTCATGATTCGTTCCCTCTTTGACCGCCGCAATGTAGAGACTTGCCGCTTTGTTCAGCCGTCCCTTCACGGCTTGCCGGTGCTGCTCCTTGAGCGTCCGCAACGCTTCGATGTCTTTTTCGCGCTGGCGGCGGAGACGGGATTCTTGAATGCTCAGATTGTTCAGGTCTTTGCGGTAGGTGAGGAAGATCTTGGCTTCGATGAGATGCTTGCGGACGGCTTCGTCTTCCTTGGCGAATTCGGCGGCAAATTCGAGGCGGCCGAGAGCGTAGATGCCCATCTCGAGAGCCGGGATGCGGAGGAGTCTCCATTCCGTGTCGGCAAGGGATTGAACGAGATTGCGCTGGTCGTCTGCTTCGGGTTTCCATCGATCGAAGAAGCTAGCCACGTGCTCCTGGTAGGCTTCGGCGTCTTCGCCGGGAAGCAGGACGGTACGACCGGTGAGACCTGTCTTGACGGCATTGAGCGAGGATTTGGCCTTACCTGACTCACTCTTGGCGCCGGTCGAGAGTTTGGCGTTTTCGCGGTTGGCCTTGATTTGGGCGTCGGTTGCCATGAAAAAGACTCCTGAAAAGGAAATGGCTCAATCGAGAGGGATATCTCGATTGAGCCTGCGTTTACGCTACCGCGGCGCGCCAAGAAACGAGGGTCCAGAATGACGAAAATTGCGAGTAAGGCGAATCGATTCAGAGGGATGAAAAATATTCTCGAGAGCTGTGATCCAGTTTCCCGGAGGGTGCGAATCTAAGGGATTCGGGGATCGATAATTGGGAGCGCCTTGGCGATGCGGACGGTTTCGATTCTGACACGCATGGGTGACCGGCCAAACGGATGATCTCGCCCGGATCGGGCTAGGATTGCGGTCCCCTCGAACTTTAATTTGATACAGATCGTGATTCACTCAGCGGCAGACTTCGATCCAAGCCGATGGCAAGATTTCACGGAATACCGCCGGGCGCGAGAATTCCTGGAAGAAGGGTTCGTAAGCGCAATTGAGAAGCCGGTGACAAGATGTGAGAGTCAGACGCGACCTGGGCCTCACTCTAAACGGTACACTCGCCCGGTCAACAGACGATATCGGGAGCGATTCTGACGGATCGCTTCTACGCGAGCGCGTCTATACGCAGAAGTTGAAAACAGACTGGGAGATTAGGGAATCGAGGCGGACTTCCCGGGTACCTATCCGGTCCAATGGACGGATTGCCGACGGTCCGTCAATTGCGCTTTGAACCAGGGAATCGGGTTTACTCTCTTCAGCTAATACGATAATTTACTTAACGACCGTAGCCCTTGACCATCACGAAGCTTGAGCGAAAATCAGGCAGAAGACACCCGTCGTGGCTGTCTGGCGGCGGAACTCATCCACGGCCCTTGTCGCGCCAGACCAGTGGCCCGATGCGTAATCATGAACGAAGATCATGCCTCGTCGTTGCATCCTAGGGGAGAAAGAAAAAGGCAAGCCCGTCTAGCGGAGTCATGGCTATCGCCAGCGGCCACTAAGCTCGCAGCTCCCAAAGCGATTACCACGGGCGGCAGAGAGGAGGGTCCCCTTCAGTTTTTTGAATAAGCTTCAATAAAACTTTCGATCATACTATTGACTTGTTCTGGCACTTCCAAGGTGGGGAAATGACCTGAGCCTACCGTCTTGCCGATAACGAGCTGCGGACAAAGGCTAGAAAAAAGAGGCAAGTCGCTAAAGCAGCCGCCGCTGTCTTCAATGTACAAAATAGGTATTTTGCAAGCTGAAACCCGCTCACGCGCGACTTTATCCCAAGCAAACATCGCTTCATAGGCCGCCACCCATTGTTCTTGGGGAATTGCAAAAAAGGTCTTTTCGACGTGAGATTTGAAGCGATCAGAAGGCAAGCAAATTTGATCAATGAGTGCTTGGATAGTGGTACGATAGGTGTCGCT
>JAFATG010000166.1 GCA_019244055.1 Acidobacteriaceae bacterium
TCAGAACTGGTACCCAAAAACTGGAAAGTTCGCCCAGGTTGCGCGAATTTCTTGCCTTCCCGCGCCTCACTATACTTGTTATCGGCGGCGCCGAAAGCGCTTGGTTTCGGCGCCCGGTCAACCCGCTCCTGTTCGGTCGTTCGGAAGATCTGGTAACCGCAAAGGAAATCACGGAGAACATCGAGTGGGACGCTTGCGCAGAAGCAACAATCAGAAGACAGTGCCTGCCAATACTGCTCGGTTACGGACCGCTCTACTCGGCCCCCCTCTACTTCGAGCCAGATCGCGCCCCCGTCGCTATGTCTCCAAAGACCGACGCCCGAGTGGAGCAGCCAGTCCGTGTCAGTGATCCGAAGCGAAGTCACGCTTTGGCTCGGCTAAAGAACACGAAGGAAGTGTTCTTCTTGTGGGACTATAGCCGTGCTGTTGGCTAAGAGCAATCCACCAATCGGTTTGCGGCAGCACACGCAGGGGGTTTTGAAGGCTCTTACTCAGCTACGGGCGATATGGCCAAAAATCCCTGTCAGTATCGAAAAGGCGGCGATATTCCACGATGCTGGCAAAGCCGCGACAGGTTTCCAGATGATGCTCAGAGGCACGGGAGAGCACTGGAAATTCCGCCACGAGATCTTGTCTGCCGAAATTTTCCGCCAATGTCATGATCTGACCGATCAGAATTTTTTCATCGCGTATCTATCAGTTTTGACGCATCACAAGAATCTCGGTACCGCGTACGAAGTCTCCGATGTTTTCCGGAGCTGCTTCTCGCGAACGCCTCATGCGCAGTGGTTTGACAGGTGGCGCGAATTGCTCGGTAACGTCGACGAGATCAAAAGTGACTTGGTTGGGTTCGATCATGCGCTCGACAACTGGAAGGCCAAGGGAGATGCTGCTTCGCCTGCGAACGAGGCCGCTAAAATCATCCGGGAGATTAAGCCCGTCTTCGCCGACATGAAGCCCGCTATTGCGCGGGGCGCGCTCGTTGCCGCCGACCACATCGCCTCTTCTGGCTTAGGCTCGACTGGCTTGGGCCGAAACATCTCGCGGGACGCTCTGGAGCGATACGCGCGCAACCACGTCGTTGGGTGGACGCAATGGAGTGACGTGCAGCTCCGGGCGGGCACCCAAATCGGCTCTGCGATGCTGGTGGCGCCCACCGGGGCAGGAAAAACGGAGGCGGCGCTCTTATGGGCGCTAGCAAACCGCCGCGCCTTCGAGCGAATCTTCTACGTTCTCCCCTACCAAGTCGCGATCAATGCGATGGCCTCACGGATCGCGGAGGCATTTCCCGATGAGTTGGGCCGGACAGAGGTCACGACAAATAACAATGTTGCTGTCCTTCACTCAAATATGGATCTCACCTATCTGGAGGACGCACAGAGCGACGATCTTCCCGCCGAGCAAGCGTTCGCTATTGCAGCCCACAGAAGCAGTGCGGCGCGAAAGATCTACGCTCCGATCAAAGTGACGACGGTCTTTCAGCTTTTGGATATCTTTTTCGGAAGGAAGTTTTTCGAAGTCGGTCTCCTCGAACTAAGCGATTCCGTTGTGATCTTTGACGAAATCCATGCCTACGATGGGCACACCCTGGGTCTCATCTTCGTTCTGCTGGAATGCCTGCAAAAGCTCCGCGCACGAATATTCATTATGACGGCCACGTTGCCTAGCTCGCTCAAGTCCCGGCTGTGCGACTGCGCGGGGATCGACATCCGCAACGAGGTCACATTGGGCGAAGATGACCCAATTCTGGCCGAGGTTCGTCGGACTGTTGTCCCCAATGACGGCTGTATTGAGGAAATGATCGACCAGGTGCGGGCCGCCGTTCGCGCCGGTAAGAAGACGGCTGTCGTGTGCAACACAGTCGATAAATCAATTCTGATGTTCAACATTTTGGCCGACCTTGAACCGCTGCTTGTCCACTCCAGATTTATGCTCGGACAGCGTGCCGAACGGGAAAAAAAGGAAAATATCGAGAAATACAGCTTGCTAATTGCGACTCAGGTCATCGAAGTCTCATTGGATGTCAGCTTCGATGTTATGTTCACGGAACTTGCGCCCGCCGATAGCTTATTACAGCGGTTTGGACGCGTAAATCGCCATGCCAGACGTTCCGACCCGGCCAGACGAGGCACTTGCCACGTTGCATGTGGAAGAGATGCTGGCTCCCAACGCGTGTACAGCCCTGAGCTTCTGGAGAGCACCAAAGCCCAGATACCGCGGGAGCCCTTGACATTCGCCGCGGCGTGCGGCTGGATCGAGGCAGTGTACCCCGACGGCTTGGCGGAAAAGGAAAGGAGTCAAATGGCTACTTCCCAGGAAGCCTTTCGAAACGTGGTTACCCAACTTAAGCCAATGATCGACTATGACACGAAGTTAGTCGAAGAAACACTGTTTGACTCGATACAGGTGATTCCGGTTGAAGTGGAGTCCGAGTGGCAGAAAAAGAAACAAGACAGAAATCACATGGAAGCGAAAAAGCTTGCTGTAAACGTCAGCATCCCTTCCTGGAAAAACGCCTTGCGAAAGGCAGGCATCGGAACCCCGCGCGATCGGGATGGCTGGAAGATAGCTCCATTTCAGTACGACGACAAGAAAGGATTGCTTCTGAATCGGACTCTCAGATTCTAGAAAGCTCCTTTAACAACTAATAAAGAAAGGGTCTTCCTCGCGCTGATGTTAAATCCCAAAGACGGCGGGCTTGTTGGAAGTGGCAGGATTGACGTCTCGCACATGCGGAATATCGGCTCTCACCGCCTTTCTGGAGTGTAGTGGAAATTCTCGACCATGTCTGCCCAGCTTTCACCTCTCCCCTCCCTCCGCAAGCCTCCCGCTGCCGCCCAATTTAACTGGATCACCGGCACCGTCGATATCACGCCAGAGCAGATCGAACTGCCGCTGCCGCCGCTCGATGATGCGATTCTGCCGGCCGACGGAACCGTCACGCTGCTCGCCACTGAAAACGGATCGCAACTGTTCGTCTCGGGCTTTGGCCTCTTCATCGGGAAGAAGAGCGAGCGCGTCGTCGTCAAAAAAGGGAAGGCAGTCTGCGCGCAGGTGCCGCTCATGCGGCTCCAGGAGATCGTCATCGCCTCGCGCGGGGTGAGCTTTTCCTCCGATCTCCTCGAAGAGTTATGCGAGCACGGAATCCGAATCGCCTGTCTGACATCCAGCGGCAAGCCCTTCGCGCTGCTGACGTCGCCCATGTTGACGGCCACGGTCGAAACCCGCCGCGCGCAATTCGACGCCTATCGAAACGAGCGAGGGGCGGATCTGTGCCGCTGGATCGTCGCGGGCAAGCTCCGTAATCAGGAAAAGCTCATGCGCTATTTCGGCAAGAGCCGCGATGGAGAGCGGAGAACGGCACTGGAAACGGCTGCCGATATGCTGCGATGCCTCCGCCGAAGCGCGCTGGCCGTGGAGGGTTCCGACTGCTCGGAAGTGCGACCCGAACTGATGGGCATCGAGGGGACGGGCGGCCGGCTCTATTGGAAACAGATCGGCAACATGCTGCCGGATGAACTGGGTTTCTCCGGCCGCACCCACCAAGGCGCAACCGATGCGGTGAACGCGGCCCTCAACTATGGATACGGCATCCTCACTTCGCATGTATGGGGCGCGATCATGAACGCAGGCTTAGAGCCATTCGCCGGTTTTCTGCATGTGGACCGACCGGGCAAGCCGTCGTTGGTGCTCGATTTAGTGGAAGAGTTCCGGCAACCGGTGGTCGACCGTGCGATTTTCTCGTGGCTGAACAAGGGCGGGCAGTTGGAAATGGAGCGGGGCCAGCTCGGCGGCGCGGCGCGCGAAAGTGTGGCATCTCGTGTGCTGCTTCGTCTGACGTCCTCTGAGCGGCACCGTGGGAAAGAACATCAGATTCGCTCGATCGTGCAGATGCAGTCGCGGTTGGCAGCGAGCGCGGTGCGAGGGCTGCGGCCGTACCGCTCGTTTTCTTTCAAATGGTGAAGGGCGGTACTCGTGGCGCGCCGGAACCGGTACAGCGGGGTCTTGAAGCCGCTACCGGTGGGCAAAGGCAGTCCGGAAGTTTCGCTGATTCTGATCTATGACATTGAAGATGACCGGTTGCGCTCACGCATTGCCGAGATTTGCTTCGATTATGGGTTGGAGCGCATCCAGTTCAGCGCGTTTTTTGGCAAGCTCAACCGTAACCGGCGGCAGGAGCTTAGTCTGCGGGTGCAAGGCGAGCTCGGGAAGGAGTCGGGGCGGATTCGAATCGTTCCTGTCTGCGAGCAGGATTTGAAGGACATGTGGGTGCTGGACCAGTACCGGCTTGATGCCGATGAGTTGAAGGTAGAGGCGGAGCGCGATGTGCCGAAATTGCGGATCCTTGCGAACGAGGACTGAATGGAACTGATTCCGGTCACCGATCTGAAGCAGTGGGTCTATTGTCCGCGAATCGTTTATTACCACTGGGTGATGCCGGCGGTGGGACGACCGACATTCAAGATGAGAGAGGCGCTCGCAGCGCAAGATCTTGTAGAAGTGCTGGAGATGCGGCGTGGACTACGAGCATATGGCATGGAAGGCGCTCGGCGGCATTTTCATGTCTGGCTGAGCGATGAGAGGCTGGGGCTGTCGGGCAAGGCGGACCTATTGCTGGAGTCTGTGGATCAGGTCGCGGTAGTGGATTTCAAGTTGACGTCGGGCGAACCGGGTCAAAACCATCGAATGCAGTTGGCCGGTTACTCGCTATTGGCGGAGGCGGCCTATGGGGTTCCGGCGCGCGTTGGACTCTTGTACCGAATTCCCGATAATCGGGTCTTTACGATTGAGATCACGCGGGAGCTGCGCGAAGCGGTGTTAGCGGCGATCGATGGTGTTCGCAACATGGCGGAGACGCAGTGTTGTCCGCCGCCAACTTCGGTGCGCGGGCGTTGTATGGAATGCGAATTTGCGAACTATTGCGCGGATATCTGGTGAGTTAATGTCAGAGGGAACTGCGCAGATTGGGTGCGTTTTTCAGCAATTGGGCAATCCGCGCGAAAGAGGCGGGAGGGGACGCAACCAAGATGTTTATGTTTGTATGATTTATGGAGCCGTCGCAACGATTGCCCCTTCGCGAAGGGGACTGAAATATAACGGGAGCTTCGTGTTGGGTGTGCCGGGCGCGGTGTCGCAACGATTGCCCCTTCGCGAAGGGGACTGAAATATCCCTATAGCGAGCGCGGACCGATCTACATCCCCGTAGTCGCAACGATTGCCCCTTCGCGAAGGGGACTGAAATAAACCACGGGGACGGCGGCAGGGGTAGCCTCAACCGTCGCAACGATTGCTTACTTCCTCAAAAACAACCATTGAACGGCAAAGAACCAAGCCGAATGGCGATTTTCGTGCGCCGTTTTGGCGCTTCCAAACCACGATGAGTTATTCGTAGTGCAATGCCTTCGACACGTTTACCCGTAACGCGCGCCGGGCAGGCAAGATGGCGGCCATCGCAAGCATTGCAACCAGAAATCCAATTGCTCCTGCGTAGCTAATCGGATCAAGATTGCTGATGCCATAGAGTACGTGCCGCAGCATTTTAGATGCCGCAGCCGCAATCCCTGTGCCTACAAACAACCCGATCGCGAGGGGCCAGGAAAATTGCCGGAGAATGATCTCCAACACGTTAGCTGGCTTCGCGCCCAATGCAACCCGAATTGCGATCTCTTTTGTCTTTTGCCAGACCGCAAAGCTCACGAGGCCAATTATGCCCACGCCAGCCAGCGCCAGCGCCACGAACCCGATCAATATTACGACGCCCGCCACGCGCTCAACCTGCAGCACGTTCTCGCGATAGAGCACCCTCATTTGGCGAATCTCGGGAAACAGTTTCGGATCGAGACTTTCACTGATTGACTTTGCGGCGGCCGGGAGGCTCTCTACCGCGCCTGCCACCCGCACCATCAAAACCATACCCGGCATCTGGTCCCGCGCAGCCGGCCAATAGTGTTCCACGGCATCATCGTCACTCAAGGCGTTCACGTGCGCGTCGCCTACCACGCCGACCACTCTGTCTTTGAGCGCCCCATCGCCGACCAGCTTTTCTAGTGGATTCTGTCCCGGCCACTGTCTGCGGGCGAACGACTCACTCACAATGAGGGCGTTCTTCTCGCCCGGATAAAAGGTTCGGCCCAATAGCATTGGAATCTGCATCGTTTGAAAGAAACCTGGCGTGACCCAGTTCGGGTAGAGCATTACTGTGTGGCCATCGATCACACGCCGTAAGCGAGAAACGGCATGGCCCAGAGGCGGTAAGAGGACCAGCGATACGGAACGAACACCAGGCAGGGCAAGCAGCCGCGTTTGCATTCGATCGAGATAAGCGTTAGCTGCTGCGGCACGGTAGCCGTGCTGAGCAAGTTGAGCGTCGATCGAGATTAGCCGCTCATATCCGAAACCGGGATTTGTATACAGTGCGTGGTGTGCAGCTCGAACCAGCAGTCCTGCCACAATCAACAGGACGCAGCTGCCGGCCACTTGCGCGGTTACTAAAATCTGCCGGGCATGCGTCTTATGCTGAGCTTGTCGCGCAATCTGAAGTGCCGGTGTAAGTCCAAAGAAGATAACCGACACGAGACTTATAGATAACGTAAACAGCAAAACCGCCAGGTCGGGTGCCGCGGTCAACCACTTTGGTGCGTCCAACTCACTGAGTGCGATTCGTATAACGGCGCATCCAAGAGTTAGCCCCGCCAATGCGCCAGCGCCGGCAAGCAAGAGACTCTCCGTACACAACTGGCG
>JAFATG010000364.1 GCA_019244055.1 Acidobacteriaceae bacterium
GTGGGGGAGTAGAACCCGCTTGCGACCGGATGAGCCGGGTCGCTAATGTCGGTAACTTGCAATCCATTCGAATGCCAGGCAATGATCGCAAGGTCGCGCAGTACTGTTGGATTGTGTGACGAGTAGCTCGTGTACTGTTCGGTTAACGCGTCGTGACCGGCTGAGCCGCAAAACGTTTGATCGTCTTGAGACGTCTTAAACTCGCCGACGATTTTTGGATGCGACTCATCTGAGATGTCGATCAGGTGCTCCCATCCCCACGGACAGCCATGCGCGGGATCCGTATAGGTGCCATACACTTCATCCGTTGTGAGGACGAGCGATCGGCCTGGCACCTTCACCGCCGAGTGACCATTCGCGCATGCTTTGCGGCAATTGTCAGGAACGGCTGACGGGTCGGCCGGCGTTTGTCCCCAAATTGGCCGGTTTGAAGGTTGCGTGACTAAATCGTCGTGCAGGGAGAAGTGCTGACTCGCCGTCCCCTGCTGCGCAAGCGCGGCAGTGTTTAAAACCAAAAACTGTCCGGCTTCCATGGCTAAGAACGTCCGTGCGCCGTCGGCCGTTAGCGCCATCGAGTGCACGAAGAGATTGCAATCGTATGGCCCGCACTTGCCCTGCGAGCCGGCGCCCGTCGGATAATCCGGGCGGTTCGTCCCAGGAAAGAGATCGTTCCAGTTTCCCTCCGCTACTTCAACCGGCTGCCGCCCATCGGCAACGCGACTGATATCGGCGACGATCAAATTCGGTAACGACGGATCCTTTGACGTCGTCGGCGTCGAGATATAAAGCAGAGCCCGGTCACTGTTGTCAGGATCGGTCCAAAGGAACATCTCGTGCGGTTTCACGTGCACGCCGGCGCGCGATGTTGGAAAGTAATGCGTGAGAAAATGCGGCTCAAGCGGATTGCGCAAATTGAAGAATGAGATGTCGAACGGAAACTGCGCGTCGGTGCCGCTTGCGCACGCATGCAGATGGCGGCTGCAGCGGAAATTCATGACGATCAGCAGCCTCTTTTGCGGCCAAACGCGAAGCTCGCGCGTGGTTATCCCGAGATTGCCGGCGTAGGGCTTGTTGAGTTCACCGACGACCGTCGGTCGCGACGGTTCCCGAACGTCTACAATTAAGATTCCCGGGTGTGGATGGACGCACGTTGCACCGGACGGTTCACCAGTCTTACCGACGCACGTCGACGAGCTATCCGTGCGATTGCCGATGTAGACGAAATGATCGTAGATTGCAAGCGCGGCGTTCATGCCACGATGATAGAGCGCATTCTTTCCGACAAGCTGAACATTCCAATCTGGCGTTGCCAGCGCCGATTCCGACCGCAATAAAGTCGCGCAACAGAATAAAAGAGCGAGAAAAAGCTTTGAGCCCATCATGAAATGCGGATTTATTAGCGTGCTCCAACCCCCCTGTGTTCGAACGCTCGAAGGACGGCGCTACGGCGAAACAAAGAGCCGGCAAATGCGGCGACTTTCAATGGTCGTGATCTTCTTGGTCGCTTGCACGCACGCGGCTTCTCCGGTAGCACCTCGTGTCGCCGTAGGCGACGAACTGCCAACCGCGGTCGAAGCGCCCATCGTGCGTGCGGACGCTCAGCCACGCATCGTGCGGATCTGGGTGTCGCAAGATGCTGTATCGACCGGCGACCTCCTAAGCGGCCATGTCACGACGACGACCAATGTGGCCGCCGTTTATCTGCGCCTAGGGCCCCGTTTGGTGCCGATGAGGCGCGCATCGTTCGGCCAGTTCGCCGGATCGTTTCGCGTGCCGTGGGTGCCGCCTTTCCTCCATCGTTCGTATACCGTGTCATTGGTAGCGGTAAGCGGATCTGGCCGCAAGGCGCAGGCAGAAGTTACAATCCACTACCGCTAGCGCCGCGGGATGATGCGGTAAAGCCCGGCGCCTGTCCGGTCAACAAGAGCTTGGCGAACGCCCGCGATAGAGCGCGGAGTGGTTTCAAAATAGAGCACAAACAATGGACGCTTGCGCGCCTGAACGATGAGCGGCAGCGGTGGAGCAAACGGCTGAGCCGTCTCTACTATGCGTCCATTTAAGCGATGTTCAACGTACCCCGCATACGCCAATGTCGTTGCATACACCCAAGGCGAGACAATGATGCTACCCGGCGGGGTCTTTTGAATTACTCGATCGACAAATCGTTCAGCTGACCGATCGCTGCGCTGCTGCCAAACATATGCATTGACTTGAAAGTCATAGATCACGCTCTCCAACAGAACAATGGCCAACAGTGCGAGCGCGATGCGATTTTGCAAACGCGTTTTGGTCAGCGCGAGAATTCCCTGAGCGCCAATGCCGGCTAAAATAGCGATCCCCCAATATGCTGTGAGCAGATAGCGGTCCGGATCAATTTCAACGCCGTAGCTCAGCGCAAACGGCACGCCCAGCAGCACGATCAGCGACAGCGCGATCAGTGTCAAGCGATCGCTAAAAAGCAAACGAATTACCGCGGCGACTGCAAGGAAGAGCATGGGTGCCCCGAGTTCGTCTAGCGCCTTACCGAAAAATGTTAGCGCGAAGGTTGGATATTCACCCGGTTGCAGGAGCGCACGGAGGGCATTACCTTTTGGAAATTGCGCGCCCGTGAGCTGCAAGATAAAGCGGTGAAGGTCAGCAGTGTGACCGTAATCCCAGAACGGCTGACCGGGTGGTACTCCAACCGCCATCGTGGGGTCTAAATGCTGCATCGTCACGGCGGCGCTGCGCAATGGCATGTACAAGTATAACAGCAGCGGCGCGATCATTAGGGCGAATGTTATCGCCGTCATGCGCGCCGCTTTGCCCTGAGCTTGCGGCTTCCAGCGCCAAAGTTTGCACAACGCCGGCGCGCCGAGCACCGCAATACCGGGCAAGATCCAAACCATCACAGGATGCGTCGCAGCCGCAAGACCGAGGCTCGCGCCACAGAGATACAGCGCGCTCGCGCGGCCGCTGCGCCGTGCTCGCAAAGCTGCCCAAATCGCGGCGGCGATAAAGAACAGCGCTAAAGCGTGCACTTCGGCGCGTGTGGCGCGCGTCCAAACAACGGTACCCAACGCGAATGTGCACGTGCAGAGGCTCGCAAGTAGCGGGTTAACGCCTTCTTCGTAAAGCGTCTTAAAAATGAGCCACGCTGCGCCGGCCACCGCCACTGCAGACATTAAGGATAACCGCCAGGCGACGTTGCCAAATACGAACAGATGCGAAAAGAGGTAACCGATAATGACGAATGCGGGAAAGCCGGGAGGGTGCGCGACGCCAAAGATGTAGGGCACCGTCTGCATCTCGGCCGTATCCCAAAAACCCACGCCTGGTAACAAGCTCGCTAAATAAACCGTCAGCGGCACAACCAAACTCAGCACGCAAAACACCGAGTACCAGCGGCTTTTGCCATGCGTCAGCATCCCGATCAAAAACTCTTTGGGCGGCGGCCGCGGAACTTCAGGAAACGGACCGGTAAGAGTCGCGCGTCATGACGAAGCTATTTGAATGCGCTTCTCGCGTGAGAGTGCGTTCCGTTCACAAGTCGTCGGTTGGCTTTCGATTGCCATCCTACTGGTGATCGCCGTTACGACAGCGGCGTCATTGCTGACATCACGCAAAGACGTCGGCGCACCGCCCGCCGCCTCGACTGCGGCGCCGAACAGCCCCTCGACTTTACCGCACGACTTTGAAGAAGGTCCAACGCTCTACTGGATTGATTCTTTGAGCTCTGGGACCAAGACGTTGAGTTCAGGAGGAAAGACAGTCCCCTCAATTGCATCGGGGGCTGTCCTTTCGGTAGTCGGATGGGCTGTGGACCTGCGTGCGCGTCAACTGGGCAGCGCTGTTTACTTGCAAGTTGATGACAGTCCGCCGGCCAGGGTGACATATCATTTGTCGCGGCCCGATGTCGCGCAATTCTTCCACGAGCCGGCCTGGAAAGACGCCGGTTTTCGGTGTGACCTTCGTACCGCAGACCTCAGTACGGGGGAGCACTCGCTGAATATCATCGTGATCAATAGCAGCAAAACTGCATATTACCTCATGAATACCCACGTCCGGTTTTCAGTGCGGAGAACATAGAATGGCGCTCGATGAGCCTTCGCCGTTGACGTGCCGCATATCAGGATAACGTAATAGTGTCATTGAACGCTGCCCATTGCGTGCAGCGAGTTGGTTAGCTTACGGTCTCAACGCGAGCGCGTCGCTTAAATCGCGAGGCGAACGCGTCGTAGACGTGCGAAGCCCTCGCTTTATCAAGAATCGCTAAGCCGACGACGACGTCGCCGAGCTCTCGCCACCGGGCAAATCCTGCGAAGCGTGCACCCACATCAAGATAGCGTTTGAAGAGTGTCGGCAGCCCCTGCCGCCCGCCTTCAATCGCGTGCACCAGGCGATCGATCGCGCGAAAATCATCGACGCCTGTGATGATGCGATCAGCATCGAACTCGCCAAACCGCTCAGGAAGTACCCGATGCTTAGGCTCCAAATGTGCGGCGAACTCGACGTCGGCGCACCGTTGCGATAAGTAACGTGTGATCAGCGCGATCGACTTTGAATGGTACGACCGTTGCATCCACGCCGGTCCAAACAAATAGCGATAGCGATCATTATCAAGCCAGACCCCGAGAATGCCGAACCACAACGCCAGCAACGGAGCATATTCCCTTTGATACCCCGGCGCAATGCATGCACGTCCCAGCTCGATGCCCTCTTGTAACAGCGGCATGGCGCCCGCTTCGAAGCGGAACGATTGCGCGCTTGCGTAATCGCGCAGATCTACGGCGCGCTCAGGCGACGGAATTCTTAAACGATACGTTCCGAAGATCTGCTTGCGGCCGGTGTCCCATCCGGTCAAATGGTGATTCTCTTCGTCGTACCGGTCGTAGGAGAAGCCGGCTTTCGCATGCACGCCGCAAAGCGTCGAGAAAAATTGCGACGAGTCCGATGGCTTGAGAAGCAGCACACTGAGGTTCCCAGTGCTTGCGACAAGGTGTGTCTCTTTTAGCCGCTCGAATTCTGAGAGCAGCGCAGT
>JAFATG010000039.1 GCA_019244055.1 Acidobacteriaceae bacterium
CGACTCCAATACAGGCGAGCGCAGGTCAGGATACTGGAGACATAAATATCCAGTTGAGGCGGACGGCAACTTATCAAGTTACAGGCAAAGTTGCGGAGTGGAATGCGGTCGGGCTTCAAAAAGGTGCCACCGTCATGCTCTCCCCAGAAAGCACACTCGATTCGGATGTGCTGGGCCAGAAAACTCGAATCAATAGCGATGGAACGTTCGAGTTCCAACGCGTTCTGCCGGGCAGCTATACACTTTGGCTCACAGGACGCTACGACGAGAGCGGGCCAAACCACGGCCGGGGGACACGGTTATTGGGACGCCAACAGATCGAGGTAGCGGCGAACGATGTAAGCGGGATCGTGCTAGGCCTGACACCGCCCATCAATTTGACAGGCCACGTGCCAAAAGAGAACGTCAATCCCCAGTTGTTAGGGAACCTTCGAGTGACGCTCGCGCCGGGAGGGGAGGTGGCGTTCGGGATGTTCCAGAGCGCGGCGGTTGCGGCGGATGGAAGTCTCAGCATTCAGAACTTAATGCCGGGCACCTACTTTGTGCACGTGATGAACACGCTCCCAGGAGTTTACGTCAAAGAAGTTTCCTTCAACCGGCACGACATTGCAATTACGGGAATGGATCTTTCACAGGGCGGGGGTGGAGAGATCGAGATTGTCCTAAGCACGGGAGCCGGAGAAGTGGATGGAACGCTCGAGGCAGGCAGTCTGGTGGGAAGCAGCTCGCTCACGATGATAGTGCTTGTACCCGAGAATTTGCCTGAGGATGGGTCAGGGGTGCTTCTCAGTTCCGCGCCGAATGGGACATTTGCGTTCAGGAACGTGCCGCCGGGGCGTTACTACGCATTCGCGGCAGAGCGTTGGACGAGCTTATGGCAGAACGCGGACTTTTTGCGGGAGATGCGGCGGGTGAGTACAGCCGTGGATCTCGAGGCGAACGGGCGAGTTCAGGTGCAGGTACCGGTTCTACCTGCAGAGGACATCGGCAACACGGCGGAGCGCTTGGGGCTGAATTTTCAATAGCGATCTTGAATATCGATCAAGGCTAGAATCGAAACAGCTATGAGCGCAGTTTTGACCGAGCCGCTCTACCACACGGAGTTAATTGACGGAGTAGAGATCGCAAAGCCGTGGCCAGAGAAATTACATGCGCTGATCCAGAGTTACCTCATCGCGCTTTTCAGGTCGCGCGTGCCGAATTCCTACCAAGTTCTTTCGGAACTGAATGTCCTTTGCGGAGCGGACCGCCTAGCACCCGATGTGACAATCGCACGCCGAAATGCACGCTATGTTGACGGTGATCTGGCCGATCCTGCTGTATTCGCGGTCGAGATCATGTCGCCTGGACAGACCTTGTCCCACATCCTGGACAAAGCGGAGCGGATTTGCAGAGCGGGCACTCCGATCTGCTGGATTATCTGGCCGGAATGGCGCCAAAGCTGGCTGCTTGGCCGAGAACGATTTGTCGAAGCGACTGATCCGCTGTGGATTCGCCTGTCTGAAGGAGAGAACATCGAAATCGACCTGAAAGAGATGTCGGCCGAGCTGGATTGAGAACTGGATGTAGGGAACTTGCACGCGAAATGTAACGTAATCTTGGGTGAGGGCCCTTATGTACTGCAGCGGCTGCGGCCTTGAAGTTTCGGATTCCGATCGTTACTGCCGGCAATGCGGCACGGCAACAAAAAACGCCGGCTTCACCTCAGATACAGGGAGACCAGGGCGGATGTTAAGCCGACCGAGGGATGACAGGAAAGTCGCTGGGGTTTGCTCCGGGATTGCACGCTATATCGGCATCGATGTGACGCTGGTGCGGATTCTGTTCGTGGTGTTCTCGGTTTGGCCGCCTACGGCTGGTGTGATCGTTTATCTTGTTTGCTGGATCGTAATGCCACAGGATCCGTTACTTCTGCCACCCGCGCAAACGAATTCACAACAGGATGCGAGAGCGACGACCTAGGCCGCTACGCTAGCGTTCTGCGGTTAGCACGACCTCATACGCCAACAAACTGGGCATAACAGACGTCAGCAGGTGCAAAAGGCTGTTCATTAGACGGAGAGCACGATTCTGAGGCCGCATTGGGAGCACGCGCTCGAGGGGGACGATCGTGAACTGGCGGCCGGTGACGCGGAAGCCGTGTTTCTCCAAGAGACCGCGAATCGTTTTCGACGTGAAGAAGCGCAGATGGCGCCAATCTAGAATGCCACGGTCCTGGTAATGGAAATGGCCGAAGAGGATCATCAGCCGTACCGTGAAATTCACGGCATTGGGGACCGAAACGATTACTTTCCCTCGTGGCGCTAGAAGGCGGCGAACGTCTTCGAGCAGCGGCACCGGATTGCGGAGATGTTCCAGAGTGTCAAGAAGCAGAATGCGGTCAAACGGACGATCGGTGTACCGGACCAGCTCTCCTACCCCGCTTTCGAGATCAGCGGA